>JAAFHL010000250.1 GCA_013298365.1 Bacteroidota bacterium
AGCCCCCGAAATGCCCCTAGGCATATTTCGGGGGCTGCTATATTGTGGGAAAAGAAAACGCTCGTGCTTGCCTGCCTGCGCCAACGATAAGAAGCACGAATAGAACGCCATGCCTACCCACAGCCCCCACACGCTCGCCCGAATGGGCGCAAACTCTCGGGCGATTAGCCCGCTACTTCTTCCATTGCGCTAACCGCCACAACCAAAAAAATTTACAGCGTTTGCGGTGGGCTGCGCCTGCGTTCATCTGTTTTTATCCGATACGCAGCCGCACGTAGGGAGTGAAACGACCGAAGGGCGAAGCTGCGAACGTTGTAGGATTTTCAAACACACGTCATCCGATTTTCTGTTTTTATCCGTTTTGAGCATGGCGGGTGCGCACTCATGGCAGCTGCCCCCTGCCCTGCCTTAGCGGGCAGGGGGCTTGCTGCCATGAAAAGCGCACCCGCCGTGTGAACACACAGCTAAGCGGCACGAATTACACAGCATTATAGCAAGCGGCACGAATTACACAGCATTATAGCAAGCGGCACGAACAAAGAGAAAATTATTAGCACAAAGATTGATAACAAGCCGCACGAATAGAACGCCCTGCGATAAGCCGCACGAATAGAACGCCCTGCGATAAGCCGCATTGACAAAAAACGGGCTGTGTTGCGCCTGCGGCAGCCCGTAATTTAAGCCCGTTTAAGTGCCAAAAAATAGCCCGAAAAACGCAAATATAAAAGGGTAGTAAGGAATGAATCTAAAAAGCGAAATAATAGAAAAATCGTGTAATAAATTGTCTCAAATGAAATGCAGAAAAAACCCTTATTAGGTGGCAAAAAATGGCACAAAAACTGCAAAAATCAAAAGTAAGATATTATGTTATGGGAAAGAAAAGAGAAATAAAAACTTATTTTGTGTAGAAATAAAAAGAAAATTATAAAAATGGTAAAAAAAGTTAAAAAAAAATATCAAATATCAAAAAAAAGTATTTACATTTGTGGCGTGGGCAATAGAAAAACAATAGATGCAAAAAAATGTAGTATCAAAAAAATGAAAAGTAGATAAAAAGTAGTAAAAAAGCGTAAAAAAAATATATATACTAAATTTGTACCTTTCACGTTTAAAATAATAATAAAAATGCAAAAATCAAAAATTACTTTGGTGCATAATCGTAAAAAAAGTGCTAATGTCGGGGCGGCTGCTCTCGTGCAAATAAAATGCTATCTAAATGGCAAAAGTAGCTACATTAGTACTGGTGTCTATATTACTGCAAATCAATGGAACGACAAGAAAAAAGAGGTGGTAAAACATGAAAATTCCTACAAAATAAATGCAAATCTTAGGGCAAAAATTGCAAAAATTGAAGCAATAGAATATGAGTATCTTACAAAAAAAATCCCTTACGATTTTCAAACATTAAAAAATGATTTTCTTGGGTTGTCAAATGATAGCTTTCTTTCCTTCTGTAAAAAAGAATTGCAAAAAAAAGATATAAAAGAGGCTACAATAAATAATCATAAAGCAACTTTTGCGCTACTTCAAAAATACGAAAATGAGACACAAACAATTACCTTTCAGTCGCTTACTCTTGACTGGCTGCAATTATTAGACAAATATTTGTTGTCAAAAAATATGGAAAAATCAAGCATTGGCAGGCATCACCAAACAATTAGGGCGTATGTAAATGAGTCAATAAAGAAAAATAAAATAGATCCAAAAGATTACCCGTATAAACACTATGCTATCAAGGCACAAAAAGCAGATATAACCCATTTGAATCATGAGCAATTACAGCAACTACAAAAACTGGCAGAAAATGAAAGTAATATCTATCTAAATATGTTTCTCTTGGGCTGCTATACTGGCTTACGCTTCGCAGATATTCAAAACCTCGAAAAATCAACTATTGAAAATCAAGATTATAACTATCTTAGAAAAAAAGCACAAAAAACAGGTAAAATGACAAATATAAATATCACTGTCTTGTTTGAAGGAATGGCAGAAAAGATAATAAATAGCTATGAGGAAATGAAACCATTTTTGCAAGTGTCAAACGTGCAAATAAATATCAAATTGAAGGAAATAGGACAAAAAATAGGCGTAAAAGATTTGCATTTTCATGTCTCAAGGCACACATTCGCTACACAATTACTGGAAAAAGGCTTAGATATTGTTAGTGTCCAAGAACTTATGCAACACAGCGACATAAATACTACAAGAATATACGCAAAATTGGTAAATCAGCAACTTAATAATAATCTTCTCAAGCTATGGCAGTAACAATAGTATTTTTAGTTGGGTTCTTGGTCGGGGTTGGGCTGTTTGTGTGGTTCTTGGTCAATGGTGATGCTGTGGGGGTCTATAGAAAAAGTGTAGTAACAGACTATTTAATTGAGCAGCAAGCACACGAAAGACATAATAATGAGCTACTTGTGTCTCGCTATGATAAAATAGTTGAACATCAAAATAAAATAATAGCATTGCAAAATGAATCCCCTACCCTACTTGCATATCTCGCAGAAATTAAGCGTTCACACCGTGAAACTGGTGTGAATCACATTTCACAGTTGAAAAATGAAAATGATAGTTCTGGCAAATATTCTGTAAAAATAGGAAGTAATGGTGACTTGACTATAGAAAAAAGTAGTTATAATACTTTGCTCATCAATGAGGGTTTGAAATATATTGCAGATGTCAGCGTTGAGGAATTGCAAGAAATGCAGGGCAATAAAATACAAGTTTCAGAAAATCCTAATGTATATCTTGTCCGTTGTGAAATATGTGCAACACATTTTCCGAGCAAATCTTCTACAGTTTTAACATGTTCCGATAAGTGTCGCAAAAAAAAATCTTTAAATTCTTAAATCTTAAAAATATGTTAAACATCTTAAAAAGGCTATTTTTGCAGCCCATAACAAAGCAAAAAACACAGACAAGGAAAAAAGAAATTTATCATTTCATCTTATTGTATGAAAATGAAAATGGATATTCTTGCACATTTCGCACATATTCTGCGAATTATCAGGGCGCAAAAAATGAACTACTGGGGCAATATCCTGACAAAAAAATAACAAATATTTCTCTAAAATCTAAAAATTTACAATAATGAAAGAATATTGCTGCCGTTCCTTTTTGGCGTTTCGGTTTGTGTTTCGGAAAAAAGGAATGGCACAGCAATATGGAGCGTTCTTAGCGATTTTTATTTAATTTTCAACTTTTTAATATTTTTATGAATATTCATCAAAAAATAACTAGAAGGGGATTATTGCAGCGTATTTTCCCTAAAAAACAAAATAGAAAAAACTTATTTCAATTTTCTATTGGCAAATTTCCTTTCCTTTTACAAAAGTCACATATCGGAAACGGAAATAAAGTAAAGAAATATATTTACGATAACACAGACTTTGACAGCGAAAAGGACATTATAAAAATAGATGCTATTTATAAATATTTAGAGGCTAATAATTGTTTTTATTTTAAACCTTGATTGCTAAGAATATGGGCTTGTTATTTGATCAATATGCAGAAAATTTGCCGCAAAATATTAATACTGCAAACTTTCCCGCAAAGATTAGGGGGCAAATATATGTAGTCGAAAAAATCGTAAGGCTTGGGCAAAGATTTGGCGTATATGTGTACACTAATTGTTTGTATGAAAATGATTTCCTTCAATGGGTTGTAAGTTATGACCAAGAAAAGGGGGAGTTATATATAATTGTTCGCTGTCTTGACTCAATCAGCGTACCAAATGAAACGCATAATATCACAGATTTAACACTTTCACAACTTGCGGCAAAGCTCGCAGAATTAGAACTAATTTTTTAAATATGGAAAATCTAACATTTGAACAAACTGTTTCAATACTTCTCGCAGATGTAGCAGAAATAAAAGAGGGGCTAAAAATGCTCTCACAAGGAAAAACCGTGCAATCTATGTACACAATAGCACAAGCATGTGAAGTTCTAAATATTTCTCGGACAACTTTTGATAGGTATGCCAAAGATGGAAAAATTGCCATAACAAAGGTCATGGGCAAAAAATATGTATCACAAGCGGCGATAAATACCTATTTGGGCAAATAGGAAAAATGGCGCAATTTTCCCAAATTGCGCCCCAAACCCTTTCGGAAAAGAAACAAAACTACTTTCAAAACAAAACACTAAAAATCATACAAATGTACGATAATATTAAAATAATTCAATACATAGAAAATATAAAAGAATTAGATGTTTTGCAAGTAAAACAAAGGTTTTCAATGTATAATGAAAATATAAAAACTGGGGCGTATAATAATGCAAGCTATCAAAAACTCATACAAAATAGGGGCGTTTTTCTTTCCTACATTCCTCAAATTGGCAATATAAATGCCCATTATATCATACAATTTTCAGCGCATAAATTTTGGAATTGTTGGAAAATAAAAACCCTACAAAATTATAATACCTTCACTATTAAAGACTTATTGGAAACATGGGTAGAATTTCAAGCCTTTATACCTTTTTCTCTGTCGGGCGCAAAAGTACAGGGATTTGAAGCGGGGGCAAATGTGCAAATGTGCAAAAACCCTTCTGACTATATGCGCCAAATATCGCACATACAAATAGGAAAAAGAGAAATAAGAATTATTGAAAACCCAAAATATAAAGAATATAAAAATTATACTTCTCACGCAGATAGGGATAAAAGGGCGGTTTATTCTTTCTATGACAAAACAGAAGAAAGTAAACCATTTGCGCCTGCAAATCTGCTGCGAATAGAAAAAAAATATATAAGAATGGTAGAAAATCCCCTACTGGCAGAAATATTTGAGCTAAATTATATTCAAGCAATAAAAACAGACTTACAAAATAGCTTTGTGAAAAAACTGCACTATCAACAAAAAATGGTGCAACAAAAAGGGGTAAATGATGCCGATTTTAGACTATTACAACTCATGGCGGCACATGGTCAAAATATAAAAGCAGAAATAAAACGGCAAAAAGATAATGTAGAAATAAGCAGGCTAAAATATTATAGATTACTTGAACGTTTGGAAAAATTGCAAAACATTGGTTCTGGGTGCAACATGGTAGAAATGCAAGAAAGTAGGGAAATGAGGGAAAAAATAGCGCAAAAACTCAAAAATCTGTGAAAAAATAGTGAAAAATGCAAAAAATTTGCATTAATGAGAAAAAAATAAAAATTAATGCAAAATAAATGCAAATTAATTGCGTATTTTTGAGGTGTTTTTATAATCTTTTAATTTATATTTTATGTTACAATCGCTTTATAATTGCAGAATGAGTGAATTATACACTATTCTAAGAATTGGCTGGGTTGCGTGTAACACTAATTTAGCGACATTTACGGGGTTTTCTGCTTCGTATGATGCGGTTTTAATCGCTGCTCGTATCGCCGAAATAGATGCTGCAGAACTTTTGCCCGACTTTCAAGCTCGTAATAGTATTGCGCAAAATCTGCGCACTGACTTGGTAGAAGTAAATGACCGTGTTTTGCTTCTTTTTAAGCAGCTACAAAGATACATTACTTATGCTTATGCCCCTGCTCAACATGCTGCGCAATATGATGCGGCAGGATATGGCTATTATAGTGAAGCGGCTAACCTTAATTGGGATTCTTCGGCAGCTATGCTTGTCTCAATGACAAACTTTATTAACGCAAACGCTGCCGATTTATTGGCTACAAACAACATGCCTTCTACTTTTGAGGCTGCTGTAATAGCTACTAAAAACTCGTTTGATACTATTCATCAGGATTTTTTAGTAGCAGAAAATGCAGCATTTGTAGCAACTGAGACAAAAGTGGCAGCAAATAATCTTTGCTATCAAAATTTGATTGCTATGTTTTCGGATGCTCGCTACTTGGGTTTTTCTGCATCACAAATGAAGTCATTTACATTTTCGGCTCTTTTGTCGCTTGTAACAAATACAAGTCCTGCGAAACTCAAAGGCAAAATCACAGACGTTGTAACTGGGTTGCCTATTCCGTCAGCGGTCGTGGAATTGACAAATTTGGGCGTTTCAGTCGTTGCGGATGCTAATGGAAACTATTATTTTAATAGTCTTCCAAGTGGGACGTACAATGTCTATTGTCAAGCTGCAGGGTATGTGGACTATACGGGAGTGGTAGTAGTAGCCCCTTCCTCTTTGCTTCCTACCATTTTCCACATTCAAATGAGCGTTTAATCTTTCACGCGCTGCAAAGTCGCTTAACTTTCGCACAAAATTTTTTAAAAACTTTACATTAATATAATGAAAAAGACAAGATTTATTCTTACACTCTTGGTTTATGGGTTGGCTTCTGAACCTGCTATGTCGGGGCAAACAAGCCCACAAACACAAAAAAGCTTTTCCGCAAAGTGTAACGCTGTTGAAAAACAGTTACAAACGTTAGAGGACCAACTATTGAACCGTCCTTTGAGGGGGCGTAAAAAAATGGACTTATTGAGCAGCCTCGAAGAAGATTGTTTTATAGGCGGGGGTGAAAATGAAATTTTGAACCAATTAAAGGAATTGGTCTCAAGTCTTGAAGAAGATGCGGTTATGAATATGAATGGAAATTTGAATGTAAGGGCTTTTCGCCAACATGTCAGAAATTTCAAAACACAGTTGCAAGCATTAAAGGCAGCATTTGGCGTTGCAAGAAAAAGGGTAATACCTCGTAAAACTTTTCGCCCTATTATGAACCCTCCGAAGCCTAAATAAGCGGGGTTAAATTTGTATCAAATTTGATACAAATTTTGGTAAATAAAAATAGGGAAAAACGCTTAACGCTGCAATGTTAGGCGTTTTTTTGTGTAAAAATGGGAAAAAATGTGTAAAACTCGTACCCTATAATGTGCCAAAACAGGCACATACATACAATATTACCCACTACTCATTGAAAAACAGAATAATACTATAATAATAAAGTACTAATATAACACAAATATAAAACAGAAACAAAAAACAATAATAAATATGAATGAGTAGCGGCAGGCAAAACACTATGCTTTTTTTTCCACATATAGCAGCCCCCGAAATGCCCCTAGGCATATTTCGGGGGCTGCTATATTGTGGGAAAAGAAAACGCTCGTGCTTGCC
>JAAFHL010000251.1 GCA_013298365.1 Bacteroidota bacterium
CTATTTCTACCATAGGCTTCGGGCGAGCTTCTGTTTCTTCCATTAAACGAGTGCCTAGCCGCCCGCAAAGATTACAACTTTCATATTCAAAATAGATTGAGGGAATAGTGTAAGTAGTTGATAGTTAAAAGTTGAGCGTTGAAAGTTATGCTAACTATATGATAGTCATTTATTTAAAGCTAAACTATCGTGTTAGTTTTTTGCAACTCATACTTATGTATATTTAGTAATAAAAAAGTACTAAAATACGGATTGTTTTTGATTTTACGCAAAGTAGTAAAGAAAAAAAGGCGCAATAAGCAATTTTTTGCGCCTTTGCGCTAACTTTGTGTCTTTGCGTAAAAAGCAGCGAAATTTTCGTTGAATTATTATCATTACTTCCTTTTTTCCAATTCCCTTTTCGCAAATGGAATACCTACCCCAAAATTGAACTGAAAATGGAAAGGAAGCGGATTATAATTGTATGGATAAGTCGTTTCGTTGAGGGGAATACACATCAACACTTCGGGTGTACCCAAAAAACGTCCCATTTTCCAATGCCCCCCAAAACCTAAGCCCATAGTAGGAATGGTTTGCGAACCCGTTTTGATGCCTTGTGGACGTGGCTCAAATTTGGTGATGTCATAGGTTTGAGCAGGTGCAACGTCTAATTTCATCAAAGCTGCTCCCACATTTGTTGCCACATACAAGCCCCAACGTTTATGCGTATTATTTGCCACATAAATTCTGTTAAATACATAGAAATTCATGGTGCTAAAATTTTTATTGTAAAGCATGGGATAACCTGGAGGCGTAATGTCGCCTGGTTCAGGTATATAATTGCGTTGAATGATGTCAGGATAATTGTAGCTAAAAGCCCCAAGCAGATTTGCTTGTATCCCAAACACACATCTTTTGCTCCAGTCATAGCAGATACGAGCATCTACTGCGGTAGTTGTTGCCTGATAAAAGCCTACATATTGCGTAGCATTTAGTCCTACTTGCAGGCTCAGGCTTGACATATCAAACATTTGCGGCGTAAACACCTTTCGCAAGGGGCTATCGCTTTCGGATTGTGCAGAAATTGCTACGTAGCTAAACAAAGTAGCTAATATGAGAAAAGTTTTTTTCATAAAAGAAAGAATTATCGTTTTTGGCTATCAAAACTGATTGCCTTGCAAAGAAATGAAAAATATTGCGGACTACAAAAGTTTTAGGATATTTTGGTAGAAGGGCGGATAGTTTAGCCCATAAAAAATGTTTTCTTGAAGGCTATATTTATAGAGATAAAAGTTAAATGATTGGTTGTGTTGACTCTTTTTTCCATTATGTTAATAATAATTTTATCTTTGTAAGGAAATTTATAAAAACAGATAATATTTTACGTATAAATATCCAAATAAACGGTAACCAATTATTTGGATAAAAAATAGTTTAGTCGTAAAAATATTTTTTATGTTTTTTTTGAAAAAAAGTAAAATAAAAGATAAATAATAAAATTTATATTGTTACTTTTGAAGTGTTTTCTAATCACTAATGTTTTCCCAAATTATGAAACAAATTTTATTCACATTCTCGCTTTCTTTGCTGTCCGTACTACTATTCGGACAAAAAATTGTTACACGTCCATTATGTACGATTACGGGACATAAGGGCATTGTCAAAAGCCTTGCGATTGATGCAAAAGGCGAAATTTTGATGTCGGGTGGAGACGACAAAATGCTTAAATTCTGGAGTATTGCGACAAGTGCTGGCATTGCTTCTATAAATGTAAGCGAATCGGTAGGAGATGTTGCGATTGCGGCTGATGCAAGTTTGTTTGCTTATACGCCTGTGATGATTAGCAAAGATGCACAAGCACAAAAGCCGCAAAAACCAGGCGTAGTTGGTAAAATGACAGACAAAACCGAAGTTCTGACCCTCTCGGCAGAAGCGGCTATTATGCAGGTTATAGCTTTTTCGAGCAATGGCAAATACCTTGCAACAGGCGATAGATTAGGCGTTGTGCGTATTTTTGATGCACAGACATTCAAAGAAATATCTCAATATGATAGTAAGAATAATTTCATATCTGCGCTTTCTTTTTTTGGAGAAAATGACAAATATCTTGCAATGGGTGGCGATAAATCTCTGCGCCTATGGGACTATACAAATAAGGAGGCAAAAGTTGTGGGCATGAATATAGATGGCGATTTTGTGCGTGCGATTGCGGCTTCGCCTGATATGAAATTTGTGGCTTATGTAGGCAATGAAGGTAAAATAGATTTTTTGGATTGTGCGACCGGAAAAAAACGTAAAATGCCTGAACTTGGGTATGAACTTTTTGCAGGGGCTACAGGCAAACTGACTTCAATCACCTACTCCAAAGATGGCAAATTGCTTGCAGCAGCAGGTATTAGCGGGCTTGTATATGTGTGGCAGGCGCAATCAGGTACGCCATTAGTGCATTTCAAAGGGCATGAAGGCTATGTGAATGACATTGTGTTTAGCCCAGACAATCGTTATTTGTTCAGTGCAAGTGCTGATAAAACCATCAAAATGTGGGACGTTACCGACTTTACATTTACCCCAAAAGCGATGCCGATAGTGAAATGGGAAGCGCAAAAATGGGAAACACAAATGACAAATGTTGAAACAGATAGCTTGCAAAAAACGGTGGGATTTTCTATACATTCTTTTTATCCACTTTCTGATATTGCTTTTTACCAGAATGGTACTCGTTTGAATGCAGAATTTAAAGACACCGAAAATGCCAAAAAACTGTATAACTTGAAATTTACCTTGGCGGTAAAAGAAAATAAAATCCGTATTGAGGCAAAAAATGAGGCGGGGGAAGCGGTTTCGGAAGAACGTTTATTTATCTTCAATCCCCCAACACCTGTTGTAACTTGGCAATCGCCCGAAAATAACACGATTAGCAAAGAAGATGCGGTGAGAGTTACTTTTTGCGTAAAATCGCTTGTGCCTTTGCTGGATAAAAAATTATATTTCAATGGTACAGCGATTGCCGATGAGTCAGTAGTCGTTGTACCAAGCAATGGTGGTGGCTGTGATTATACGGTTTCGGCGATGCTAACATTAAATGCGGGCAAAAATACCGTTTATCTTAGCACAAATAATGGCGGTAAATGGGGACAATCAGATGAGAGAACTTTTACCTACGACCCACCTGCGCCTACAATTACGTGGATAACGCCCGCAAAAGACTATACCGTAAAAGACACAGCCCTAAAAATGAATCAAAGTGTCAATGTTGAATTGTGTATCAATTCACTTATGCCTATCAAAAGTTATGAGTTGAAAAATGAGACAAGTAATACGCCAATTGATAGTCGTTCTATTGGGTTAAGAGAAAATGAAAAACTGTTTAAAGGAAGTTGCGACAATCAATATGTAGCAACGATTCCCTTGCACCCAGGGGATAATTTCATAAGCTTGACCGTTACCACCGACTTTGATAATACAACTTCTGAAAAGCGCATTATCAAAAGAGAAGTGATGAAGGATACGACGAAAAATGCGTGGGTAGGTAGGTATTATGCGGTGTTGATTGGGGAGAATACATATCAAGACGAAAATATCCCTGATTTAAAAAGCCCAAGTAAAGATGTAGATAGTTTGGTAAATATTTTAGAAAATATGTATTTTTTTGAAAGAAATAATATTCATATTTTGAAAAATGCAACTAAAAGAGAAATATTAAAAGAATTAGGCAGTTTAGTAAAGGTAATAACGCCAGAAGATAAATTACTCATTTTTTATGCAGGGCATGGCATAGAACAAAATGGCAGAGGCTTTTTCTTACCAGTTGATGCAGAAAAAGAAGCATTTGTAACTTGGATAAGCCCAGATGAAATGTTTTCTGTTTGGAAAGACCTCAAAACACAACACACATTGCTAATTGCTGACGCTTGTTATGGAGGACTTTTTAGAGATGTAACAAAAGAAGTAGAAGTAAAACAAGTGTGTGAAGAGTTGGAAAAAACACCAAGTCGTAGGATTATTACGAGTGGTGCTGCTGAAACCGTCCCTGACGAAAGTGTCTTTATGGAGTATTTATTAAAATCATTGCGAGAAGAAAAAAATCCTTGCATTAGTTCAAGTGAATTGCTCTCACGATTTAAAAGTAAAGTAATTAGCAATAGCCCTAATAAACAAAAACCGCAAGAAGGACCTATTGGACAGCCTGGGTTAGGAGACGAAGGCGGCGATTTTATTTTCCACAAAAAATAACATTCCACAATGAAACAACTATTATTATACCTAACTTTATTGACTTCTTTTTCGGCATCTGCCCAGCATTTTATGGGGCTTGACGAAGATGAAGCGGCTTATGATGCTGTGCCTTTGAAGGCAAATCTCACTCGTTCTTTGTATGACGGCATCAATATGCCGCCGAAAGCGAGTCTCAAAGATTATTGTCCACCTGTGGGAGATCAGCGTTTAAATGATTGTGTGGGCTGGGCAAATAGCTATGGCGCACGTTCCATTTTATTCAACAAAAAACATAACAGAACAGGAGAAAAAGCGGCTGTTTTTTCGCCTACCTACTTGCATCGCTCTGTGGCAGCAAATTGTGGGGCTACGGCTATTACCGAAAAGGCATTGGGTTTTCTCAAAGATGTGGGAACTGTTCCTTTTGCTTTGATAGACTATGGCTGTATGCAAAATATGCCTGCCGATTCTTTGAAAAAACTTGCGGGTAATTTTCGCATTACCGAATATGAAAGGCTGTTTATGAAAGATGAGCAGAATGGCAAAACCAAAGTTTTAAAGGTAAAAAAAGCCCTTGCAGAAGGGCAGCCTGTAATTATTGGCATGGAGATTTATCAGTCTTTTATGGAGGCAGAGGGGCAGGAAATGTGGATGCCCGTTATTGGCGATGCGCAAAAAGGCGGACATGCGATGGTGGTTGTGGGCTATGACGACAACAAAGAAGGCGGCGCATTTGAAGTCATGAACAGTTGGGGAGATGATTGGGGGAAAAATGGTTTTTTGTGGGTAAAATACGGGCATTTTGGGGCGCATGTAAAACGGGCTTATACGATGGCAATAGACAATCATAGCAACGAGGCGGAGGAAGATGCTTACGAAGGCATGATAAAACCTGGGGTTATTTCAGGGCAAGTCAATAATCTTTCATCTGTTCCTAAAGATACAATTGCAGCAGAAATCGTAGAAACGCCAAAGCCAGCTGTTGTTTTATCGCCTTTTGAAGGCAGTTTGCGCTTGGTTACGACTGATAATGTCGCTATTCCTCTGCTAAGTGAAGCAGTAGAAGCCGATGGTATGAATATTCCAGCCTCAAATGTCGCACAAACGGAGATAATTACACAACTTCCATTTTATACTACCGAAAAAAGCTATCAAAATGGTACAGGTTTTCGCATTTATGTACAAAATATGCAGACAGCCTACGTATATGTCTTGGGTTTAGATGTAAATGGCGCAGTTTCTTGTCTTTTTCCATATGAAAAAGGCATAAGCCCTCGTTTAGACTATGCCAAAAATGAAATTGCTTTGCCTGACGAAGACCATTTTTATGAATTAGAAGACCCTGCGGGCGATGAATGGATGTGCGTTTTGTATGCAAAATCCAAACTCAATATAGATGCTACGATGGCAGAAATTACAAAAGCATCAGGGAATTTGCTGGAAAGGGTACAAAACGTATTTGGCGAAAATTGTGTGCAAGCGGCTGATATTCAATACAGTGAAATATTGGCTTCTTTTCAGGCAAAAGTGCCTGTGCAGTCGGTTGTGCCTTTGGTGATTAAGATAAAACATGTGAAATAGCTAAATTTCTCGCAGATTTTCACAGATTATTATCTGCGAAAATCTGCGGTTTCATTTGCGTTCATCTGCGAGAAATTACTGACGATACTCACAATAACTTGTGCAAGTTTCATGCACTACAATACAATTTAAGCCTGGCAAAACAGGCATAAGTTGCTGAAAAAACCATTTTGCAATATTTTCTGATGTAGGGTTTTGCAAAAGCGGTTCACCCATTTTTTCACCTACTTCATTGATAACCCAGTGGTCAAGTGTCTCTATGAGGGGCTTAACGATGCGCTTTACCTCGCTAAAATCTATGAAAATGCCTGTTGTGGCATCAGGTTCTCCCATTACTTTGACGGCAATCCGAAAACTATGTCCGTGCATTCTACGGCACTTGTGTCCGTCAGGCATGTTAGGCAAATAATGCGCCGCCTCAAAGGTAAATTCTTTTATGATTGTTGTAGGCATTAATAAGATATAATTTAACGTTGTTTAACTATCAACTTCCTATAACTACAAAATTACGGGTACAGTTTGCAGGTAATCCATTCTGCGTCCAATTCTGCCCCAATTTTTTCATAAAAACGAATAGCAGGCATATTCCAATCCAATACATGCCATCGCATTTGCTGTGCTTTTTCGGCAATAGCGATTTCTTTTAATGTCATCAAAAGCTTTTCGCCAATGTTTTGTCTGCGATACGATTCGCTTACAACCAGGTCGTCAAGGTAGAGCATTTTGCCCTTCCAAGTAGAATAGCCAAAATAATAGAGCGCAATCCCTGCGATATGTTTATCATCTGTTTCTGCCACAAGGCATCGAAACAAAGACTTTTCCCCAAAACCATCTCTCACCATTTGTTCAGGCGTAGTCGCCACCTGCTCAGGTGCTTTTTCATAAATCGCCAACTCCCTAATCAGCCCCCAAACGGCAGGCATATCTTCGGGCGTAGCGGTGCGAATGTGTATGTTCATGTATGTTAAATGTTGGAACTGTTTAGCCGTTTTGAGGGGCTAATAAATATCACACTAAGGTAGGTCTTTGTACGAAAAAAGAAGCAAGTAGTTACTATTCTACTAAAATATAGCTACAAAATAAGTAGGTCATGGTAGTAAATAAGTAGGTGGAGCTACTGATGGTAATGCTAAACCTATTTATATTTGATATTAAAAATACGCCTACTCAATAGACTTACTTTTCATTGAAAATCAGCAATTTATTTTTGAATTACTTTTAAAGTTAGCCAATCCAGCACAAATCCAAATTTCTTCTTGAATTTTGTTTTTATTTGCACTTCTATTTTCATTTCG
>JAAFHL010000252.1 GCA_013298365.1 Bacteroidota bacterium
ATGCCAAAAATACTGACTTTCTTTTTTTTCCTACTAATAGGACTTGGGTTTGTGCAAGCCCAAAACAGCTCATATGATGTGATGCTAAAAACTTTGTACAAAAACACAGTTAAAATCATCTCTGCCAACGATTTACAAAAAGAAATGAGCCAAAATAATAGACCTATTTTACTTGATGCAAGGGAAAGCAAAGAGTATAATGTTAGCCATTTGAATGGAGGAATATGGGTAGGTTATGATGATTTTTCGCTCAACTCGGTGAAAAGTATCACCAAAAATACGCCAATTGTGGTGTATTGTTCAGTGGGATATAGAAGTGAACGAATTGGCGAAAAACTGCAAAAAGCGGGTTACACAAATGTGCGAAATTTATATGGCGGCATTTTTGAATGGATAAATAAAGGCTATCTTGTGTATGACAATAATCAAAAAACAAGCACAAAAGTACATGGCTACTCGACAGCTTGGGGCGTTTGGGTCAAAAAGGGAGAAGTTGTGTATTAGGCTGCTTGCGAATGTCATTTTTAGGAGACAAAACATAGTATGGTGTTTCGCTCTTTTCGCCATTAATCCACCCGCAAAAATGTTGGCAGTTTTGCGGGTGGGTTAAACCATAGCCGAACTATGCGTAAAATTCGTAGTCTAATCCCCCAAAAACTACAAATTCCCTCTCAATTCTTGCTCTCTTTCGATTGCCTCAAAAAGTGCTTTGAAATTGCCTTTTCCAAAAGAACGTGCGCCTTTGCGTTGAATAATTTCAAAGAAAACCGTTGGGCGGTCTTCCAAAGGTTTTGTAAAGATTTGCAACAAATAACCATCGTCATCTCTATCTACCAAAATACCTAATTCCGCCAAATCTGCGATTTCTTCATCAATATTACCAATTCTGCCACGCAACTCTTCATAATAAGTAGCAGGTACACGCAAAAAGTCGATGCCTCTGCTTTGCAAGTCTTTAACCGTTTCCAAAATATTGGGAGTAGAAATCGCAATATGCTGAACCCCAGGACCTTTATAAAACTCAATGTATTCTTCTATTTGTGATTTTTTCTTTCCTTCGGCAGGCTCATTTATCGGAAATTTCACTTTCCCTGTACCATTAGACATTACTTTGCTCATCAAAGCCGTATATTCTGTAGAAATATCTTTGTCGTCAAAAGAAATGAGTTGCGAAAAACCTAAGGTGTCTTTGTAAAAATTGCACCATTTTGTCATTTCAAACCAACCTACATTGCCCACGATATGGTCCACTGCTGCGAGACCCGTAGCAGCAGGTTTGTAAGAAGATTCCCATGCTTGGTAGCCGGGCAAGAAAACGCCATTATAATCTTTTCTTTCAACAAATACATGTACTGTGTCGCCGTAGGTACATATCGCAGAAGTAACGACTTTGCCATTAGCATCTTCGCTTGTGATAGGCGCAAAATGTGGTTTTGCGCCTCTTTTTACGGTTTCGTTATATGCAGAAACAGCATCATCTACACCCAAAGCAATCACTTTTACGCCATCTCCATGCAGGTGAATATGTGCGGCGATTTCGGAAACGGGTTGCAAAGGTGTGGTAAGCACCAAAATGATTTTGCGCTGACGTAAGACATACGAAGCCCTATCACGCACACCTGTTTCGGGACCTGCGTAGGCAAACGATTCAAAACCAAAGGCTGTTTTGTAGAAATGAGCCGCTTGTTTGGCATTTCCTACATAAAATTCGATGTAATCTATCCCATTTAAGGGCAAAAAATCATTCATAGTTATGAATTATGCGTTATGAATTTATATGTGTGAGCAGTTATTTTTCTTTCAAAAACAGCATCATGGCAAATAGGATACATAAGAAGGAAGCCGCCCCTGCTAACATGCTGGCTTCGGGTACCTTCACTAATCGAGGAAGCAGATATAGGACAAATCCTACCACAATTAGTGTAATGATATATAATTTCCGTTTTGTTGTCATTAAATTGTGCTTATTTATGGTACAAAGATAGGTTTTTTATATGGAAGTGAACAGGAAAAAATAAAAAATCCGAAGAAAAAGCTTGATATAGAATTGTTTCAATATGGAAAAAAATCATTTTCCATACTTTATAATTCATTGAAAATGATGATATTACTTATTACATTAAACCCACCCGTTTTTTATCTTGCGACAAAAAATAGGTGGGTTTAACCTTTTTATTAAAATACCTTCTTAGTTTATGGTAATTAAAATGCTCAATGTGCAACAATGACTTCGTGAATAGACACATTTTGCTTGCTATCAAATAATAATACATTATAAATACCTGTTGCTAAATTACTTACATTGAATGTTAGTTTATTTTTACCTGTATTCATTTTGTGAGTCGTACTTTCTACTACCTGACCATTCATGTCAATCAAAGTAGCCAATACATTGTCTGCGTTTTTCATTTCTACTTGTACATTTATAATGTCCGTGGTAGGATTTGGATATACAGCAACTTCGCTCATAATGCCAGATACATCTGCAATACCTGTGGTAGGCGAGTTAAGATTTGCTGCTTGATACACAACTTTATCACTGCCCTGAACCCAAGCCACTACATATAGATTTTGAAAATCTTCTACTGAATGTTCTATGGTATGATTAATGATATTTGCGGTTGCACCATCAGCAGGAAGGCGATAGTTTCCATTAAAAGTATAAGAAAAACTCAAAGAATCCCAAACGCCAAGCGTAGGGGTAATTTCTGTGCCTGTTTCAGAGGGTATCATTTTTTTCATTACATGGAAAAATTCTGTTTCACCGTTGCTCTTAACATTGCCTGTAGTTTGTTTTTCCAAAACTGCAATATGCAATTTCGCCCCATCAATGGTAATTAAAGGGTTAAATTTCACTTTGCCTTCAATCGTTTGTCCATTCAAGGCATAATTTCCACTCATCATATATTGAGAAGGATTTGTTTTTGCAGAATTATAAAGTGCTGTAGTAAAAGAAGACGCATTTTGGTCCCAGCCACCGTCAATTTCCATACGAGGAATAGAGTTGATACCATAAAAAGCACTTCTTCTATTGATAGCTTCTGTCGTAGCGTATGGGTCGCCTGTACCTGGGAAATTTTGTTGGAATTTTATAGAAACATATTCCGCTGCAGGTTTTGGATCTACTACAGAATGATAATTTGCATTTCCTGGATTACAAGGCGCACAAGTAGAGCTTGTAAATACCTCAAACAAAGGGATACGAGGCTGATTTGAACTCATAACATAAATATTTTTCAATTTATGGTCATCAGTTGGATTTATATCTGGATTTGAGCCATTCAAATTCGTAGCATATACATCTACCAAATGTGTACCACTTGTCGCATTCCAAGGCACAGAATGGGTAAAATTGTAAGATGCCAAAGAAGCAATATTCAAGCCTGTCAATGCTGCGGTTTGCACAGCACCGCCATCTATTGTGTAATTCAAGGTAGCAGATGTGATGGTTGTTGTTCCCAAGTTGCGAATCGTTCCTGTAATATTTGTATTGCCTGGCAAGATATATTTTTTGGTCGTAATCGCCGTTGCTGCCATATCAAAAGCAGGTTGCGCACCTGGATTGAATACATAATACGTATTGTCATTTGGGGTAGGACTCGTGCCTGCATACGCACCTACATTTGGCGAACCCGCAAGTGAGTAAGCTGTTGTTGCATCAACCTGAATACCAATGCTATTCGTAGCTGTTCCATTTGCTCTTTGATCCACTACATAAATACGATTAGTGGTTTCTTCCAATACAATGCTAAAATAAAAATAGTTATTCGCAGTAGCATTGCTATACGAACTAAATGTTATCCAAAACTGACGATTTGGAGCTGTACCAAAGGTTTTGGTAACCACATTGTCATTTGTACCTGTGCCTTTTATGCCCAAAATACACACCGATTTATCGGGAACAGTAGCAGCAGGTAAAGCAACAGAAGTAAAAGCGGGTGCAGCAAGTGCAGTTGCTACATCAAAGGTTACAACTGCGCTATTTGATGCTTTGAAAGAGGTAACAGGGCTCCCATTAAAATTGAAAGCAAAAGGCAAATTTGTGGTTGCAGACCAAGCAGGACTTGCACTTGGACCTAATAAAGTTGTCCAAGTTGCTGCAAGACCACCGCCTACAGGATACTCATCGTCAATGTTCAATTCGCCTGGATTGATATTAGCATTGAGATATTCTACCTGCCAATATTGGGCTGATAGAGAAGAAAAAGCCAAACCCAAAAGTCCAGCCAAAAGTAATCTGTTTTTCATTGTGTATGTAATAATGAATTGTAAATATTAATCTTAACGTTTTTAAAATAGAAAAGACGATATAGACTGCCAAAATTAATATTTTTTAGGATAAAACGCCTATTTTTTTTGTATTTATTTACATAAATATTGTTTTTATTCAAATTGCTATGGCGTTTTTGGTACATAAACGCCTAATTTGCCAAAAATTGCTTGATAGCAATTCTTTCGTTACAGCACGCTTTTTTGATAAAGAAGCACATCTCTGAAAGCTTGAAATACAACGGTTTATGAATATTTGAACAGATTGTCTAATTAAAATTTTGAAATAAAATGCCCAAAATTTGCGGGTTTCTGACTTTTTACCTAATTTGCCTTAGATTTGTCTTTTTTTATAGGATAAGTAAGGCATGAATAGTTAATGTTAGACATATTTTTTGTATTTTTGGGGCTAAAAAAAGATACGATTCATAACCTTTTGAGCATAATTTACGTTTAATACTATATATTTTCATCTAAAAGTGTATTTTTTTATACAAAAAACCAATGAAAGTAGCTTATTTATTTTTTCATAAAAAGACAAACTATGAATACATTCGACACACAATTTATCCAAATCCCAAACCATGATGCAAGTATTGGAAATAGTAAAGGGCGAGTTTTCAGCCTATTATACAAATGGAGATTTACCAAGAGAATGGAATGAGTCTGCGTTTACGGTAGATTTGCCTCGTATGGCAAAAGACTCTTCCGACCGACTGAAACGTAGAATTGGCGCACAGAATTTAAGTATTTCAGAAATGGTAGTGGCTTTAAATATTTTACACACAAATACGCCTACCGATTTTTTGAAATCGCTCAAACAATATGATGCGCCTGACTGGACAAATGAAGGTAATAAGGCTGTTTTTCAGTATATTACAAAATTAATGGTAGATTTTATTCAAAACTAAGTTTTCTCATTTTTTAACCATGAACTGGACTTCTCAACAAATTCTTTCTTTATCGTCTGATAATGGCTCTATTTCGGCAGGAAAAGGCTTATCAAATGGCAAAAAACTCTATCATTTGGGCAAAGCAGAAGATTATTTATGGGGAGAATGTCAAGGAAGTGGCGCAGAAATGTACCAAATTTCGATAGATTTGGCAGATGGGGCAACAAAGTGTAATTGTATGGCATACAAACGAGGAAAAGTGCCCTGCAAACATGGAATAGGCATGTTTTTGTATTATGCCTCTGCGCCCGATTCCTTCCCTATAGCTGATGCGCCTACCTACGCAAGTGAGTGGGTTAATAAGCGGCGCAATAAAGCCGAAAGTGTCGCAAAACCTAAAACAGAAGATGAACTCGTAAAAGCGGCAAAACAAAAAGAAAAAACGCAAACAAAACGCCTTTCTGTGGCGCAAGAAGGCATTTCGGAGGCAATTACTTGGCTACAAGACATTATGCGCACAGGCATTGCGCAGCAAGAACAGCTACAAGGTAGTTTTGGTAATGCGCAAAAAGGTTGGTTAGAAAATGCAAAAGCAAGTGGTTTTGCCAATATGGTGAGAGATTTACAGGAAAAATTGGGTGAACCTTCTAATCCAAATTGGGCAGGTCCTTTTTTCAAAAAAATGGGGGAATTGTATTTTGCTTTGCGTACTTTTCAACAAATAGAAGCTTTTTCTCCCGAATTTCAGCAAGAAATGAAAGCCTTAGCGGGCTTTTCCGTCAAAACAGAAGACATTATTGCTACGGAAAAAGGTGTACAAGATGATTGGATTGTGGTAGGCAGAACTTTTGTCGAAGATGAAGAACGGAATTTGAAAACCCGATTTATTTGGATGCAAGGCAAAAATACGGCAAAAAAAGCACTTGTTATCGAAACAGCTTTTGGAGGGGCAAACTATAAAGAAGTCTATACCGTAGGCGTTGCATACAAAGGCGAATTAGTGTTTTATCCAGGTACGTCCTTACAACGTGCGGCAAACAAAAACGCAAAACCACAATCGCAACGCATAGATACCTCTTTTACTTCAATCGAAGAAAATTTTCAGGAATTTGCGACTTTACTTACCGCAAATCCCTGGTTAAATAAAAGTCTTTTTTTGGTTAAGCAAGCGCAGTTATTACAAGTTGCGAAAAAATGGTACATCGCCGACCAAAATGGGGAGATGTTGCCTATCAAAACGCAAACAGATGCACTTTATACACTACTTGCAGTTACAGGGAATCGTCCTTTTGATTTTGCAGGTGAGTGGAATGTTGAAAATAATGTGCTTATTCCCCTCTCTATTTGGACAGAAAACGCCGTCATTCCGCTTGGGCTATAAACAAAATAGCCCTTATTTTTCCAGTTCTTTGATAATATTTTCTGCAAAATCCATATCAATTTCCACTAAATCGCACATATCTTCAAGCCCATTTCGTCCATGCTTGTGATAGTAGCGAGTGATAATTTTACGCATCGTTTCGATTTGAGCTTGCTGCTTTTCTTCATATAATTTCTTTTTTTCGGCATCAATCGTTTCAGAAGCCATGTTTTGCGCTATATCTTTTGCTATATCTTTTGCCATGTCTTTTGCTATATCTTGAGCCATGTCTTTTGCTATATCTTGAGCCAATTCTTGCGCAAGCTCATTTGCTAAAAAACGGATTTGAGGCTGATGCATTTTTGCAAAAAATGCTCTATCATCATCTGTTAATAAATCAAGTAAACCCATTGTATTTGGTATATAAAATTGTGGATGTTGAATCGTAAATTTTTGTTCTAACATTTTGGGCAAAACCATCAAATGTCGTACAAATATAAGCAATCTTATCATTCTTTTCTCATCAAAGTTCTTGTT
>JAAFHL010000253.1 GCA_013298365.1 Bacteroidota bacterium
GTAAAAAGAATGATACCAAATTGTACAATCGCCAAAATAATAACTGAAATGATACCTGTAGTAATGAAACTACTCCATTTGAAGTCATATTTTTTGAAATAGTAGATAAATGCCAAAGTAGGAATGGTAAGCAAGTTCAATAAGTGAACGCCGATTGAAAGCCCCATCAAATAGGCAATTAACACCAACCATTTTTCGCTGCCCAATTCATCTGCTCTTGCTTCCCATTTGAGCATTGCCCAAAAAACAATGGCGGTAAAGAAAGAACTCATGGCATATACCTCTGCTTCTACAGAGTTGAACCAAAAAGAATCGGAAAATGCACAAGCTAATGCACCTACTGCACCCGCACCTAACATCACAATGCTTTGTGCAAAAGAAGGGGAATCTCCTTTTTTTAGCAACATTTTGCCTGCCAAAGTAGTTGTAATCCAAAAAGTGAATAAAACTGTAAAGGCACTTGCCAATACACTCAACAAATTGACCATAAAGGCAACTTTTTCGGGAGCACTTGCAAACATTGCAAACACACGTCCTAACAAAAGAAAGAACGGCGCACCTGGTGGGTGAGGCACTTCTAATTCATTTGAGCAAGCGATAAACTCCCCACAGTCCCAAAAACTCGCAGTAGGAGCCATTGTGCTAAGATATACAAGCAGGCTAATCACAAATACTACCCATCCGGTAATGTTGTTCAGTTTTTTAAAATCCATATTTTTGAAGGTAAACACTATTTTTTCGCAGGACAATCTGCAATAAACGATAATAGGGGGCAAAAATAGGCGTTTTTTTGTATTTCTGCGAAAAAAATCCATATTTTGATAAAAATATTTCAATATCTCGCCAAAAACGTATTTATTTGATTTCGTCCTGATTATTTAAGTTCTCGCAGATGAACGCAGATTAAACCGCAGATTCACGCAAATAAATACTAAATCTGCGAGAAATTATAGCTAATAGATACTTTTTTTCTCAAAAAAAATACAACAAACGAAGAACATTCTTTAATTTTGTACTTTATAGTAAAAAACAGAGATTAACATATATGAATATCAGACCTTTTAACATAGCAGATATAGAGAAACTCATGGCGGTTTTTGCCCTTAATGTTCCGCAATATTTTGCGGAAATAGAAGCCCAAGAATTAGCAGAATATTTAACAAAATATGGAGATACCTATTTGACCATAGAAGATGAGGGCGAAATCATCGGCGGTTTAGGGTATATAGTTAAAGAAAATCAAGGAGATATTACTTGGATATTTATTCACCCAGAGAAAACAGGAAAAGGCTTTGGAAAACAAGCTGTTAGCCATTGTTTGGAGATATTAAATACCTACAAATGTATAACAAAGTTAGT
Organism: Bacteroidota bacterium; assembly: GCA_013298365.1. GTDB lineage: Bacteria > Bacteroidota > Bacteroidia > J057 > J057 > JAAFHL01. The sequence continues at coordinate 1,360 of JAAFHL010000253.1, forward strand.
GGTGCGAACCTCTCAATTTGCCAATGCCTTTTTTGCGAGTTTAGGGTATGAATTGTTATATATCAAAAAAGATTATTGGGCGCAAGGGATTGACCTTTATTATATGGAAATCAATTTAGCATATGGAAAATAATACATTTGAAATTAGGCTTATTCAAGCAGGGGATAATCAAGCTGTTTTAGCTGTTTACAAACCGTATATAGAAAATACTGCCATTACTTTTGAGTATGATGTACCAGCATCAGAAGCATTTTTGGAACGAATTAAGCATATTAGTACTGCTTATCCTTGGCTTGTTTGTCTGCAAAATAATGAGGTTATAGGGTATGCTTACGCAAGCAAATATCGAGACAGGGCTGCTTATCAATGGGCGGCAGAATCGGCTGTTTATCTTACAGAAGGCGCACATAGAAAAGGAATTGCTCGTGTTTTGTATGAAACGCTTTTTGATATTTTGCGTTTTCTGGGCTATACAAATCTATATGCTATTATTACTTTACCCAATCCAAAAAGTGTGGGCTTTCATCAAGCGATGGGGTTTCAAGAAATTGGTATCTTTCGTAAGGTAGGCTACAAATTCGATGAATGGCATGATGTGATTTGGTTTGAACGGCATTTAATGGGACATGGAGATAATCCCGAAATCCCAAAAAAAATGAATGATATTTTGGATAGTAATGCTTTGAAAAAGATTATACAGCAAGCAAATGAAAAAGTGGCGTGTTGAGGCTTTTGAGAAATTAATTTCATACCTGCTGCCGCCCAATGTAAATTGATAGCGACATAGAGAATAGGTAGAGGGAGTACGGGCTTTAGCCCGTACTTTACCTAAAGTCCATACTTCCTACAAAACGATACTGATTGCTAATGTCGTTGCCAAAAATAGGGTAGGGGGGAGGAAGTACGTTCATGCCCTAATCTGCTAATCTTTAAAGACAAGTAGCCCTAAGCAGTTGCATGTACTTCAAGCCTTTTTCCTGTGCAAAGGCGATATTGCGTTCAGGAATGCCTTCGGGGTCGGGGAAATGTGTTAAGACTTTGGTAAGACTCTCTTCTCGCAAAATATGCAACATGGGATATATAGAACGATTTGTGTAATTAGCGGCATCATCTTCGTCTGCCCCTTCAAAACAGTAATTTGGGTGAAAACTCGCAATTTGATATATGCCTTCATAGTCCAAATCTCCGTTTAGTTCTTCTGCCAATTCCACCATATCAAGGTATTCCTCAAAATCCGAAAAATTGTTGGGAAAAATAATAAGTGTTGTTTCTATTTCCTCCGCATTGTCCAGAAACTGTAATTCTTTGGCAAAACGTTCCAGGCTACCTTCCACAGTAACATCTGATAATACAACATATCTAATGCTTTGTTTTAGCATGGCTTTTGCCGCAAATGGGCAAAAATTACAATCAATTACTACCGATTTTAGCCAGTTAATGGTTTGTTCAATTACTTTATCTTGCATGTAATATTGCGTTTGAAAGGCTTTATTTAAACGTCTCTCAAATTATGAGACATATTTTACTTTAAAACCGCTTTTTAGTTGTGAAAGTTTGATAGGTTTGTCCCTTCTTGTATGTTATTTGTAAAACAAGAAATCGCATTATATTTTTCAAATGATTATCCCGTAGCGTTGCCAACTTGCTGAAAAGTGGGCAACGCTACAAACAACACACGTATAACCATTTTAATTATTCATTATTATATGAAAAAAATCAGCAAAGAAATTCTTATGAAAGAAAATCTATTAACAGCAGAAGAAATTACCCAAATAGATTTTTATAATAAGGTAGAGTATGGCAGCATTTTTTACCCCTGTAAATAAAGATGCGAAAGGCGGTTTAATAGCGACTAGCCTATAATTAGGGGTTTAACCGATTATATTAACTGTATATAAACACATTCTTACCTTTTCCACGTACTTTTTCATAAAAACATAACCTAAGTACTACTTTCCCCTAATGCAATAGCAAGACCTTTGCAGCAAATTTATTTTTTATGAAAAAACGAATACTTTTTGCATTTTTCTTTGCTTTGTGTCTGGCGAGTTTGTTTGCGCAAGGCACTATTATCGGAAAGGTCTTAGATAAGGCAAATAATGTGCCTTTGCCAGGTGCGGAGGTTGTGATAGTAGGCGCGCAAATGGGGGCTTTGACTGATGAGGAGGGTAATTACCTTATTTCAGATGTACCTGCGGGAAAGTACAGTGTATCAGTGGCTTATGTTTCCTTCAAAACACTTACCGTTGATGTAGTTGATGTTATTAAAGACCAAATAATGGTGTTAGACATCAATATGGTACCTGAAAATATCTCTACAAATACGGTAGTGATTACAGGAAGTGCGAGCAAACAATCGGTTTCTAGTATTATCACGATGCAGAAGCAAAGTACGTTGATTATGACAGGGATTTCGATGGAAGACATCAAACGCACGCCTGACAGAAGCACAAGTGATGTGTTGAAACGGGTGAGTGGCACAACGATTCAGGATAATAAGTTTGTGATTATCAGGGGTTTGGCTGACCGTTATAATATGGCTTTGCTCAATGGCATGGTGTTGCCTTCGACTGAACCTGACAGAAGAGCGTTTTCTTTTGACATTTTCCCTGCAAGTTTTATGGACAACCTCATTATTTATAAAACCGCTTCGCCCGATTTGCCAGGCGAGTTTGCAGGGGGGATTATTCGTGTAAATACGCAAGAAATTCCCGAAGAACGAAAGGCAAGCATTTCTATTGGCGGCAGTTATAACACACAATCTACCTTTAAATCATACAAACGTGCTTTTAATGGTGCAACGGATTGGCTCGGAATTGATGATAGAAGCCGCACTTTATCAAACAGTTTTCCTTCTTCGCAGGTGTATGACAGCCTTTTGACAAACATAGATACTCGTTTTAATGCGAGTAAGCAATTGCCTTCTCAATGGCGCATTTATCCTCAAAACAGTATGCCTTTGACAAGCAATTTTCAGGCAAGTTTGGGCAATTCTTTCAAAATAGGCGAAGCACAAAGAATTGGTTTTATCGGGGCTTTGACCTATAATAATATCAATCGCCGTATCTATGGAGAGCGTATTTCTACCCTTACCCTGACAGATACTGCCGTAAGTGAGTCTTATAGAGATACGACCTATCGCCAAAATGTGTTGTGGGGCGCATTGTTAAATTTCGCCTATCGCATCAATGAAAACAATAAAATTTTGTTTAACAACCTTTATTCTATCAACAGCAACAACAATTTTGTGGATAGGGGCGGTATAAATGTGAGCAATGACCAAATCACACATGCAAATTATATGCAGTTTGTGAGCAATCAGATTCTTTCTAATCAGTTGATGGGGGAACATGCGACTGCAAAAGATGTGTTTAAAGTAAATTGGGGAAGTTCTTATAGTTTGACCAATCAAAGCTACCCAAATTTCCGCAAAATGCTCTATTCCAAAAATCTAAGCCCACAAGGTACACTTTCTGACTCGATTTATACGGCACAAGTGCCTTTTGGCTCGGCTTCGCCTGACTATGCAGGACGTTTTGATTCCAAATTGCAGGAAAAAATGTGGAATATGAATGTAGATTTGACCTATAAATATAAGTTGTTTAAACAGGAAAAAAACAGCCTAAAATTTGGTTTTGCTGCACAATCAAAAGACAGGATTTTTGATGCCCGTATTATTGGTTTTGTGGTGGCAAGTCCTGCGCAATTCAATTACAACTTATTGACTTTGCCACAAGACTCTTTATTTACGCAAGAACATATCAACATCAATGGTTTTAGGGTAGATGAAACCACAAATCCTAACGATTCTTATACAGGTAAGTCTCGTATGTGGGCAACTTATGGCATGATAGACCAAAAACTTGGCAAGAAACTAAGAGTCGTAGGTGGTTTACGAGTAGAACATTTCACACAAGGCATTTCAACTTATACATTTAGCAGAGATAGTATTATTTCATTTAGCAAAGAATATTGGGACTTTTTGCCTTCTGTCAATGTTAGCTATTCTTTGGGCGAAAAATCAGCCTTTCGTTTTGCGGCATCTCGCACGGTTTCTCGTCCAAACTTGCGGGAATTAGCTCCGTTTTCTTTCTACGACCCCGTAAATACCACGGCTTTGCAAGGAAATGACACGTTGATTCGTACACAAATCACAAACTTAGACCTAAGATATGAGATTTTCCCAGGTTTGAACCAATTATTTGCGGTCAGTGCCTTTTACAAACACTTCAAAAACCCGATTGAACAACGTTTAGACGGGGCATCTGGCGCAGGCTCATTAGGCTATACCTTCTTCAATGCACCCGAAGCTGTAAACTTTGGTGCAGAGTTAGAAGCTCGTGTAAAACCTACCTTTTTGCGCTATGTAGTGGATTGGAAACAATGGGAAAACTTCACTTTTTATGGCAATTTTGCCTACATTCAATCTCGTTTGAGCGTAACAGACACCTCTTATCGTCAGTTGCAAGGACAATCGCCCTACGTAGCAAATGCAGGTTTAGGCTACAACAATCCTGACAATGGCTTAGGTTTTAACCTTTCTTTTAACCGAATCGGACGCAGAATTTGGCTGGTAGGAGACGAAGAAGCAGGTGCAACAAAGCGTTATTACAACATTTACGAAAACCCTCGTACAGTGTTAGATGCGCAAGTTTCTAAACGCATTTTCAAAAATGGCGAAATAAAATTCAATGCAAATGACATTTTGAATCAATGGCTTGTATTTTATGAAGATAGAAATACTAACGGCAAATACGACAAAGATGGTGGCGATATAAGAAGAATAGCAACCCGTTTTGGCAGCAATTACTCACTCTCTTTCACTTATAAGTTTTAATCAATCATTGTTTTAACCTTTTTCCTTAGACAGCCAATGTAATGTTGGCTGTTTTTTTTATAGGAAACCGTTGCGAAGGTCTGCACTTCGACTACCCTCACTGACCACGACCGTTCGCAAGGTTTTGTATATTTATCGCTGGTGAAACTATATATGATTTTGTTGCCGTTACCCCCTTGGCAAACAAGCAAATATCACGCTAAATAAAGGGCAAAAATTTCTCTCTCTAAAAAATTTGTTTTTATAACAAAAAGTATTTAGCTTTGTACCACAATCATTAACCCATGATATGCCATGCAAGAAAACACAAATATTGCGCCTCCTTCCCTATCTACAAATATAGGCAAAAAACAAACCTATTATTACCGCACCATCTCGCCCACACAGATAGCAGGCTTGGCAGATGCGATACTCGAAAAAGTTTTTGGCTTTGAACAAGTGCCAGATATGGTAACACTTAGCGCAAATGCGCAAGGACATTTCCATTTCAAGGCGCAATTTATGTATGAAGACAGCATTCCTTTTCCACAAAAACGCAGCACTGCAAGCAAAGAAAAGGAAAAACAAAAAGTAAAAGACATTGCCCTTGCTTTTTTTCGCCAAGCCAACGAAAAAGTGAAGGCAAACAAGCAACCCAAACTCGAAAATCAGGATAGCGTTCGTCCCATGTTTCAAGACAGAGACGTGGACAGAGGCGCATTTCCTTCAGATTTTCCCGATTTGTTTCCTATACAATACTTGGAATGGCAAAGCACAGAACCCATCTTTCACGCAGAATATCCCAAAAACATACACTACTACGAAGTACGTTTTCGGGTAGAATTGCCTGTGATAGCCAAACAGCGCAACATCATTG
>JAAFHL010000254.1 GCA_013298365.1 Bacteroidota bacterium
TTGGTGCGGCTGCTTGTGCTTTTTCTTTTTCGCCCCCCAAAAAGCCTGCAAGTGTGCTTATATCTAAACCTTGTTCTTGTTTTTGCTTACCTAAAAAGCCCATCACGATGGGCGCAAGGGTAATAAGCAACTGCCCTGCTTGTGCGGTATTTAAGCCAGATGCTTGACTTACGCCTTGCTCCGCTACTCCACGATTTCCCCCCAAAAGATGTTTGAGAATACCCGCACCTGCACCGCCTTCTGGATTAGAGATAAGCCCCATTAAGTTGCCTAAAATTCCGCCATCATGGTCTTTGTCAAGTGCATTTGCAAGAGAATTTGCGCCCTCGGGCGTAGCAGAGTTTTTTGCCAAAGCTGAAATCAATAGCGGCAATGCCCCCGCAATAGCACTTTGTGTAGCATTTTCATCTGCACCTAACTGTTTGCTAATCATAGACACTGCTGGTCCACTAAGTTGTTGAACTAATCCGTCAAATAAACTCATTTTTGAATCGTTGATAGTTGAAAATTAATAGTTGAAAGTGAAAACAAACAACTATGTGATAATATTTTTGCTTAAGTATAAACCTATTTGATTGCAATTTTACGAAAAAAATCTTAAAAATCTATTTTTTTGAAATAATTTATAGCGAGATTCATTCTTGAACCATACCAAGAGAAAAATTCGCCATCTACGATTTGTACTTTTGCTGCTGGAAATTGTTGTTGAAAATAATCAACATGCACATTTTTAAATGGATATGGCTCTGATGAAAGCAAAATAAGTGCTGGATTTAATGCCAATAGTTCAGCCTCCGAAACACTTGGATAGCGACCTGCCAAATCTTTGGCAAGGTTTTTTAAACCAATATGTGCCATCACCTCATCAATAAACGTGTCTTTTCCTGCAAGCATGTACGGTTCTTTCCAAATCAAATACGCTGTTTTTAGCGGAGAAAAAATACCTTTTATTTCTTTCCAGCCGTTTTCTATATTTTCTCTCAATAAGTTTGCTTTTTCCCTTATTTCGCTTATTTCTCCCAAAGTCGTAATCATTTCCAAAGCATCTTCAATTGTCTCTATATCAAATACATACACACAAAAATCTTTTTCCAAAGTAGCTATCATCTCCTTTGTATTCTCTTCTTTTACCGCAAAAATAATGTCAGGTTTCAAAGCATGAAAACGCTCATATTTGACCTCCTTTGTTCCCCCAACAGATGTTATTTTTTTCATTTCTGCTTGGGGGTGTATGCAAAAATGTGTTCTCCCTACAATTTTTTCCCCTAAACCCAAGTCGTATAAAGTCTCTGTAAGCGAAGGACACAACGAAATAATGCGTTGTGGCACTTGCTCAATCGTGAGTATTCGATGTAAAGAATCTGTATAAGTCACTTTTCCTTGTTTTATGCAGCAACAACTTCCTCTTCTAAAAAACGTATTGTTAATGAATAACTTTTCAGTAATTCATTCAATTGTTCTAACAAGTCTAATCTGAGAACCTGATAATTTTCAATGGAACTATAACTTGGATTAGGTTGATTAGCATGATATTTAAGCATACTGCTAATATTATCAAGTTCAGCAAGTGTATTTAATATTTCTATGTCTTGAGATTGCATAATCAATTATATAATGCAAATATAACTACTTTTTTATTTTTTTGCAATTTTACCAATCATTTTTCCATTCCAACATACAATATACACTCCTTTTTTCCATGATAAAGTAGAGGTTATCATATCATCTGTTGTTTTATCCATTTCTAACATGATATTTCCCTGCATAGAAAAGACAGAAATGCTCCCTTGTTCGTCAATATTGTTGAAATAAATATGCAATTCATTTTCCGTAGGATTGGGATAAAGCATAATATTTTTCTCTAAATTATCTGAAAATGAAGTATTTGCAGAAGGCAATGCTGTTTTGTATAAATTTCCGCCAAAAGAAAAAGTGGGAAAATACTCATCGGAGATATAAAAAGTAGAATCCCCAACAAAGCATATCCCTTCTTTTTGACTGAACTCACTTAATGGGAAAATTTGAACTGTTCCCTCAAAGAAATTTGAACCCGAAAAGGCTGAAAATAAGGCAATTCTATCGCTTGTCAATAATACTAATTTATCTCGCAAAGGACTCATTGCGGCAGAAGTTACCCAAAAACTATACATGCTGCTCGTTCCCATCAAAAAACTATCTCGCAACTGCGCAATCTGTAAGCCTGTATCCGCAGGCAAAATAAAATGCTGCGTGTAGCCATTAAACGGATTTGTTTGGTTTTTGGAGAAAATATGCAAAGAGTCATTCAACCACACAAATGCCTCAGCATCAAAGTTTTTGTCCGCATTTATAGGGGGAAATTGCGTTTGATTGCTGTATGAAAAGCGAATGATTTCAGCCTTTAATGTATCACTTGAACTTGCATCAGGATTGGCAATTTTATAGATTTTCAAATCTTGACGATTGTTTGCATTATTGCCAAAATCGCCAATATACACGTTTCCTGCATTGTCAGTTGTGAGGTCTTCCCAATCTATATTGCTTGCATTTTTGACAAAAATTGTGCGCAGAACATTTCCCAAAGTATCCATTTTATACAATTTTGGCTCACCTCCACTGTCTGTATGCGTCCAAACTGTTTGCCCACTATCCGCCGAAAAAATGCCCGATGTTTCTTGCAAATATGTTGGAAATGCGCAGATATTTTGGACGGGAAGTGTTTGTGAGAATATTTTATGCGAAAAAAATAGCAGAAAAAAAACGAAATATTTATTCATAAAAATATTTTTTTATTTTTTCAAAAAATGAGGTGAATGATTGAAAACCAAAAAATAAAGATTCATGCACTCACCCCTTCCCGAAATTCTTTAAGGTTGATAATTTTGAAAAAATTGTCTTGTGCCGATTCTACTAAACCCATATCTATCGCATTTTTGACAATGATTTTGTTCCCTTTTCTCGTTACAATTTTAATCGCTGCTAAATCGGTATTTCGAATAATATAAGGATTATGCGTTGTCAAAATGAATTGATTTTCTCCGCTATACGCTTTATTTTCAATGAGTTCAAACATTTTATCTAAACAATTAAATCCTAAACTATTTTCAAATTCATCTAATAAAAATAGGCTTTCTTCATGGCAGAGATAGAGTTCTACGATTGCCATGAGGGTCCGGAACATGCCAGAGGAAATCTGAGGTTGATAGATTGTTAATTTAGGATTAGAAAGCATTAGCCAAACTTCAAGCATTTGCTCTTTATCGCTTAAACCTGAACTTAAATAACCTGCCCCAATATCTTCTACTTGTGGGAATATCTCTACATAATCTTGCTTAATTTGTTCGTAAATTTCAGGAAATTTTCTTGTAACAATGCCCCATTTCGCTATGAGTGGTAAAGAACTATTTTGAATGACAGAAAGCGTCTCATACTTAGGAACAAGTTTTTTAAAAGACTCATATAGCATACTATCCTCACTATAATTACGATAATCTTTATGAATAATAGTCTGAAAACCTTTTCTTGCAGCTTCTATTTCTGGCTCACTTAGTAGTTTTAACAAACTCTCTCCATTTCCAATTTTAGGTAAATTTGTGCCATTATAGTTAATTATCCCTTTCGATTGATTTGCTATTTCTTTTTTATTAAAAATGAGTTTTTCTATAATTATTTCTATGTCTTTATTTGAAAAATATCTATCAAAATTTGTAGCAACATATTTCCCGTCCCAGATATATTCATTTTTTCCGATAGAAAAACTAATCTTCCATTCTATTTCACCCAAGATTTTACCATTAGCAATCTCTGCCAAATTCTGAATCGCATTCACAATTTGCGTTTTCCCTGCTCCCGAAATGCCTACAAGTACATTCAAATCAGAAAAATGTACTTCTTCCAATTCCCAGCCTTGTAAGAGATTTTTGTAATATAAAGAATGTATTTTCATTACCTAAAAAAATCAAAATTAGTAACTCTCAACTTTCCACTATCAACTCTCAACTACTTCACAATATACCTACTATTCAAATACTTTGCCCAATCCAAAAAACGCTGTTCTTTCGTTGCATTTCGCAAAGCAGTCAAGAAATTTTCATACGTAAAAGCCACAAATTTAGGTGGCTGTTTTGCCTCCAAAAAAGGCGTATATTCTTTGGCGACCTCTCCTAAATGCAAATTCCCTTTCGGATACATCAGCATCAAAGTTGCATGTTTAAAAGGCGATTTTTCTTTTTGCAAAATGCTTTCGCATAGCAATTGTTTTTGCCAAAGTTCCCTAAATTTGTCTTGAGGAAGTTCTGCGATATTTTCTGCTTTGTAAATATTTGCCTTTTCAGTTACTTGATAATAAACAGATTGTGGATTTTTGATAGCCAAATCCTCCGCAGAATCTGCCGCCACAGGATAGGTAATTTCCGTATATTTGACAGAAATACCAATAATGCCCTTTGTTTTGTCCTTCTGCGTATATTCTACATAGACATCAAAATACGTTTCATCATTGAGAAACTTTTTGGCAGGTTTTGGGGCATATTCTATTTTAATATTATCAATGCTTGCAATTTTATTTTTAAAAAATTCATTAAAAAAGTCTCTGGCTAATACAGGATTGTTTTTCAAGGGAATGAAAAAGTTAAACGGAATATGTTCACTACGCAACATATTGGCATACAAGGATTTATAGAATTTTCTATGCAATTTTACTGCATCAAAAATGCCCAAACTTTTGAAGAAATTTGCGCCTTTTTCTGCATCTTCTTGCATCAAATGGTTTTCGTGTTTATCCGAAGGCAACATCAACACTCTTTCTCTAAATTGAATTTGATGTGCAGCAGCAGCAGCCTTAAAAGTAAGGTCTATCTTGTTGTTATATGGTTTAACTATTTCGTGTGGCATATTTAGTATAAAAAATAATGGCTCAAAATTACGAATAAAATAGCAGAAAACTACAAATCTTCTCGTTTTGTACCTTGTATTTGTAAAATAAAATCGCTGCCCAATGCCTTTGCGGGTGTTTGAAAACCTGGGGCAATGTCTCCTGCCACCACTTTTTGGGTAATTTCAATTGCCGTCATTGCCGTTAAAAGATAGCCATCAGGCATGGTAAGCAAAGCCGTTTTTCTATTGCCTACACTATCCTCTACTTCGCCCCAAACGTAAGAAATCGCTTTTTTACGCATTTCATCTGAAATTTCATTATTCCCTGTCAAAACTTTCTCCTTTGCTTTATTTTTGAAAAAAGGGAGTCGCAAAATGAAGCCCAACCAATTTGAGATTCTCGCAGCCCGCAACTGCCCCGCCGAAGTGCCTGTGTAAGTGATGATGTTAGGAATCTGCGTAGAATACCAAGCCGTAGCAATATCACCCCAAGGAATGCTCATAAATAAGCGAGTTTTGCCTGCAAAAGTGATATTTCTGTCATATTTTGCCAAAGGCACTGCTACAATTTTGCCATTTTTTCGCATCGCAGACGCATTTCCCAAGCCTTCTGCCATCGTAAGTTTCGTACCACGAGACAGTCTGCCACCTGCGGTATATATTCCAAGCGAAAGTTTTTGCGCAGTCGGCATTTTTTCTTTTAAATATAAAGCCAAACAATCCGAAGGCACAACATCATAACCCACACCTGGCAACAACACAATCCCTGCCGCTTTTGCCTCATTGTCCATCGCTGCCATCATTTCAAACACCGTCCATTCGCCTGTAATGTCGAGGTAATGCGTTTTTGTTGCTAAACACGCCGCCGCCATTTGCTTTGCGGTGTGCATAAAAGGACCCGCACAATGCAAAACAGCTTTTACCTTGCCTAAGATATTTTGCAAGGCATTTGTATCATCTATAGAAAAAGCCTCGTACTCAAAGCCGTATTTTTTGGCTTGTGCCTTCACTTTTTCAGGATTTCGCCCTGCAATAATGGGCTTCAATCCTTTTTTGTGCGCCAATTCGCAAATGAGTTCGCCCGTGTAGCCATACGAGCCGTAAATGAGAAAAGTATTTGACATATGTTAGTTATCAGTTAGCAGTGAACAGTTAGCAGTGAATAACTTATTAGTAATCAATAGTATATAGCTTATTAAACTTGCTATTTTATTTTATCTGCATGAGTTGGAGACAAATGTACATTATTTTTGCGCTTTTGCAGAAAAAATATTCTTTTTGCATAAAAGTGCAAACGCTCAATGAAATGTCATTTTTCGTTATTTTTTTGAATTATTGTCTTTTTTTTACGTAATTTGCCTTCCAAAATCCAAATAATTCACTATTTTTGGAAACACATTTATCTATCATTTATTTATTTTATCATCAAATGTTCGATTTAGACAAAAAATTAGATGAATTGGGCAAAGCAGCCGTATTGTATGCGCCCAAAATTTTGTTAGCCATTGTTACCTTAATCATTGGCTTATGGATTGTTAAACTTATCGTAGGTTTTATCAGCAAAGGCATGAAAATCAGGGAGTTTGACCCTACCATTCAACGCTTTTTGGTCAGTTTGGTAGATGTCATTTTAAAAGTTATGCTCATTTTAAGCGTAGCTTCAACCTTAGGTTTTGAAACTACGTCCTTCTTAGCCATTTTGACCTCCGCAAGTTTGGCGGTAGGTTTGGCATTGCAAGGCGGATTAGCCAATTTCGCAGGGGGGGTATTAATTTTAATCTTCAAACCCTTCAAAGTAGGCGATAAAATTACCGCACAAGGTTTTACAGGTGATGTTACCGAAATTTCTATTTTTGTAACAAAATTAATGACAGCAGACAAGAAAACCATCATTATCCCTAATGGTCCTTTGGCAAATGGCAATATCGTAAATCTTACCGTACATGGTACTTTGCGTATGGATTTGTTTGTAAATGTAAGTGGAAATGAAGACCTTGGCAAATCAAGAGAGGTCATTATCAAGGCTTTATTAGGCACAAAAGGCGTACTTGCAGAGCCTGCACCTGTGGTAGGCGTTGCTGAATTAGGCGATGGATTCACAAAATTGGTTGCAATGCCTTATTGTTTATCTGGCGATTTTTCAGATGTATTTATTGCTGCGCAAGAAAGTATGCGT
>JAAFHL010000255.1 GCA_013298365.1 Bacteroidota bacterium
TGATAAGTGCCAAATGATGATTCACATCTTCTACTATCACACCCGATTGCAGGTTTTCAACTAATGCAGAAAGACGAATACTTGTTTCTTGCAAGCGAGAATCCGAAACGACTCTATCTGTTATGTCTCTTGCAAAAGCCATAAGTTCTAATACCGAACCATCAGGCGCAACAATGAGATTCAGGTTTTGCCCAATCCACATTTCCTCTCCATGCAAGGTAGTAATGGGAAATTCTTGATAAATAACAGGTTTTCTTTGCGCAATTTGCGTTTGCAATTCTGCCACAATTTTTTCCCTGTATGTGTCTTTTATCCAAGAAAATGGCGTTTTTTGTTGTGCTAAATCATCTGTCATTCCTATGACTCGCTCCATAAAGGGATTAATATAGGCGATACTCAAATCTGTTTTTACCCGATATATCAAATCGCCTGCAAACTCGATAGTGCGGCGATAGCGAAATTCGCTAATATACAAAGATTCTTGTGTTTTTTTGAAATCGGTAATGTCTTTTGCATAGACATAAATCGCATTTTCTGCCAAAAAAGGAAGGAAAGTACAGGCAAAAATGCAGTCTTTTACAGGGATTTCAATTTCAACAATGCGGGGATTTTTAGAAATGGTCATCAATATTTGTTTCCAAAAATCGGATTCAGGTTTCCAAATTGCTAAAATCTCGTTTGCGGTTGTATTTGCATAGTGTAACGTTCCATCTAAGGATAGAATCCAGACAGGAAAAGGGTTTGCTTCTGTTATATGCGTATGATAAACTACCTGAGGTAATTCGGATTGCAATTTTGCCATAGACATCGCCTTGCGTTTCCATGCTTCCATTTCCGAAAAAAGGAAATAGCTACGCTCCTCAGCCTCTTTTCGCCCCATCCTTTCACTTTCTAAAAGTTCGAGCAAGGCTTCGGTCTCTATCAAATCCATATTTATCATCTATCGCTATTTTTTCTTGAATGTTAAATGCCTGAGAATGTTGATTATAAAAAAATTAAGATTTATTTATTATTTTGTGGTAAAAAATAATACAATTACAAAACTATTATGTTAATGTCAAATATTGTGCCATTTGACTCCAAAACTAAATCGTTAAACCTCAAATATTTCTTTCTCTGTTTTTTCTGATACATTTTTTTAGAAATGGAAAATAAATAAAAGATACTCGACATCTTTCATTTTGCTTCAAATATAGTTTAGACTTTGCTTGTGGCATACGCTTTAGCCTGTGTCAGAACATATTAACACAAGCTAAAATCCTACATTAGATACCCGAAATTCAAATCAGCTTTTAGCACATATTCTCAAATTGTATGTTACAGGCTCGTTTGCTCCGATTTTGTAGTGTGAGCAGATGATTTAAAAATTACGTTTTTCAAATCAAATTTTTCTATGTTTATGATAATAACGATTTGAATGACTAAAAGTATTATCGTTCCAAAAGTGATAGCAGAATAAGCCTCTGTCCAATCAGAAAAAGTCCCTCCAATAAATAATTCTGTTGTGAATACGTTCAGCAGGACTGAAACGCCGAACAAGTATCTTAGTAATTTCAAAGTACTTTTATGTAGCTGACTATTCATGTGAAATAGTAGTACTGTTAGGATAAAATAAGGAAACCAAAGAAAGATAAAGTAAGGTTTCCATGAGACGGGAGACAAGACAGGGATAACCGTCAATATGAGCGAATACCCTAAAAAAGAGCTTAGGCTGCTTGTATCCTTCATCTTTTTTCGCAACAAAATTCCTGGAAATATAGCGGCAATAACTACTGCTATATAGGTTATTTGTTTCGTAAGATGTGGTGCTAAAGATAGTACATTCACATACATATTATGGTCCGGGTCTTCAGAAGTGAAAAACCTAAGGAATGCGCCAAAAATAGATTGATTTTTATGGTCAGCTACGAATGATTTAGGCGCAACTTCCATCATCCAATGTTGATAATATTCAACTGCTTGGTCAAAGCCAAAAACAAGAAAACTGATGGCATTTAGTAGCGCAAGGAACAGGATTGTCCATATCACAGGTTTAAATTCTCGTTTATATAAAAAATAAAAAAGAATGAATATAGTATATACTTTTAGGGAAATGGTAAGTGCTAAGAGGATTCCAAACCAAGCGTATTTTTTTTGAATAAAGCATAAAATACATAGTAAAGAACCTAACAGCATATATATATTGATTTGAACATTGGCAAGATTATCCATAATAAATCGCAATGAGATTAATAATGGAACAATTATAATGGGTTCTTGAATCATAATTCCGTTTCCATTTGCTCGCAAATCAAGTGGTTTCTTGAAAAATATTTCAACCGTTATCGAAATGATATAATACAAAGAAATAATGCTACCCACAAGCCATATAAATCGAATGAAAAAGCTACTTAGCTTATCGCCAATCGCTAATATAACACTAAATACAGAAAAAAGAGGAGGCCAAGTATTCAAATAATCGGCGTATATGTTTTGCTTTGATAAGACCGCATTTCCAGCATTAACATAGCCAATAAAATCGCCAGAAGACATTGAGTCCCGAAATAACTGAAAAATAAGGATTACACTGATTAAAATGAGAACCGTATTTGAAATAGAATAAAGTTTTTTTGTCATGTTATGTATTGAGTTTTGTGGAATGTTCTGTAAGTTTGCGTTTGTTTTCTCGCCACAAACATAATCATTTTCTCTCAAAATAATAAGAATAAAGCAAAGCTAAATGATACTTACGCAAAAAAGGTTTAATTTTGAGACCTTCAAATAAACAAAATTACAATCATTCATTTTAATATGACATTACACAAAAATAGCGATAATGGTAAATATGGCTTGTTAGATGCAGATAAAAACGTTATTGCGCCACCTATTTATGATTATATTTTTCCTTTTGTGGAAGATTATGCAGTTGTTTCTATCGGGGCGCATCTCAATGGCGATAATGGGGTCATTGATAGCACAGGCAAGGTAATTATTCCTGTTAAATATCGCCAAATTCATTTCCAATCCGAAGGGCATTTTGCGGTGTATAAAACATATAGCGAAGGTGCTTTTTTTGATACAAAAGGCAAACAAGTAAGTTCAGACATTCCGCTTAGAGGGCATGATGCGCTTTCTTCCTTAAAAGAAGGCTTGGCACGTTTAGAGCAGGGATTTGAACAATATATATTCATTGATGTTACGGGTAAGCAAGCGATTCCGCAAAGTTTTCAGGGAGCAGGCTTATTTTGTGATGGCTTGGCGCGTGTGCAAGTTGATTTCAATAGTACTTGGGGATTTATTGATAAAAAAGGTACACTTGTTGTTCCTTGTAAGTATCCTTATGTCATGGATTTTAACGAGGGAATAGCACCTGTTTCTATTGATAATGGGGATAGACCTGCTTGGGGCTATATCAATACAAAAGGGGAAGAAATTATTGCACCTCAATATGATCATGTAAGCTATTTTCATCAAGGCAGAGCCGTTGTGTCGAAATACTTGGGCAATTATAAATATGAATTTTATCTCATTGATACAGAAGGTAATATCATTGAACAGTTTGAGAATAATGCCCAAATGAATGGCTATAATTATCATATTATCACCCAAAGAAATGGCAAACAAGGAATTATTTCTACCAAAGGTGACGTTTTATTGCCGTTTGAATATGATTATATTGGACATGAGTTTTGTGGCATGAGAACCGTCAAAAAAGAAGGCTTAGAAGGTCTTATTAACATGAATAACGAAGTAGTAGTGCCGATTCGGTATCAAAAAGTGCATGTAAGTTCGGCAAGTGGTGTACACAATAAACGGGTAAGAGTGTATTGTTATGGAGACGAATTTTATTTTACGCAAAATGAGGTACATAGAACCACAATCGGCGTAGAAAATGATGGGAAGTTTGGCGGATTTCCGTATATTACCCATCATGGAATGTATTATTCGGAGGAATTTATTCCAATAAGTTATGCACGTAAGGGGCTTGTAGATAAAATTGGTGAATACTATGTTCTAAATGGCTGTTCTTTTCCGATGTTAGACATACTTGCTAAGCTGCAAAGTACGGATAAAAATGAGGTCAGTTTGGGAAAAGATTTGTTCAAAACGGTCAATTATCTCATGGAAACAGAGCAGGTTCAAGGCATTTATATTGATACGAACATTGTGCTGCCGATTGCGATTCAGTGGGCAACTTCTGCGCTAATGAATGAACGGATTATGTCAGCACATTTGATAAAGGCTTTATTTTTGAATATCAAGAAAAATAATACGCCGCTTATTCCTTTGGCATACAATGTTTACAGTGCGTTTGAATCGGCAACCGCTAAAAAACCGTTTCCGTTGCAAGATGCTTTTGAAATTATCGTTCCCGATTATGGTTTTACCCATTTGTTTTATCCTTTTACGACAAATGGCAAAAACTACGAAGCCTTTGTTGCAAGCGATTGGTCGGTTCAATTTTCGGACGAAGACGGCAATATGCTGACCAAAATTCCAAAAGGAACAGATAAAGCCCTGGAAAAAAGTTTTAAAGAACTTACGAAAACCTACAAGGCTTTGCATAGCATTTCGCTACATCAGTTTAACGACCATAAAATTCAGGGAAAAACCTGGTCTGTACAAGCATGGAAAGCTTTATTTCTCCATAATCCTTTCTATTTTAACCTCGCACTTTCGCTCAACTGGCAAACACAAAGTGGCGTAGCTTTTACTTTGGCAGAGGATAAATGTATGTTAGATGCAAATTCAGAAGAGATAGAAATATCTGATAATGAGTGGATTGGCTTGATTTAAGGGCATGAAACAATGGCTAATAATTGTTTAGTTTCTCGCAGATGAACGCAGATAGAACCGCAGATTTTCGTATTTTTTTAATCTGTGCAAATCTGCGTGGTCATTGAGCTTGTCGAAATGTTCTTAGATTTCCGAAAATCTGCGTGAACTCATGTAAGTCAATACTTGGCTTTCTCATAAAAAAATATTTGCATAAAAGGGCTGAATTTTACCACAAAGTTCACGAAGATTTTCACAAAGAACACAAAGATGAAAAGGAAAACAGGATACTTACTGTTCTTTGTGAACTTTGTGGTTTAAGTTTTTATGAGAAAGCTATATAAGTCAATATGTAAAATGACAGCATTTGCATTATTTTTCGTATCTTTGCAAAAAAAGAAAAATCCTCAAAAATATCCATGCACACATTTCATTTTGAGCTTGTAACAAGGCTACAACAGCAATATGGCAAAGCAATTTCAGAACTTTGTCTCATTTTTCCTACTCGGCGGGCGCAGGTTTTTTTTCGTGAGGCAATGGCAGATGCTTATAAGGAGACGATATGGATGCCACAACATTTTGCGATTGAGGACTTTATGAAAGAATTGCATGGCGGTTTTTTTCCAGACAATGTGCAACTTGTGTTTGAATTATATGAGACTTTTAAGGTAGAAATGCGCAAAAAAAAGCCCGAATATGCCGAAAGTTTTGAAAGTTTTTATCCTTGGGGCGAGATTTTGCTCAAAGATTTTGATGAAATAGACAAATATTATGTCAATGCGCAACAACTTTATACAAATTTACGAGATTTAAAGGAGCTTGATGCCACAATCGGCATGTCGGAGGAGGTAATGGAATCTATTCAAAAATTCCTTAAATCCCTCAATTTTCAAGATTATAGCAAAATTCAGCAATCTTTTTTGGAACTTTGGGAGGTTTTGTATGAAGTGTATAGTCATTTTCGGGAAAAATTGCGTTTGCGGCACCAGGCTTACACAGGCATGGGCTATCGAGAAATTGTTGATAAATTGAAACGAGGGCAGATTTATATAGACTATCCGCAAGTGATTTTTGTGGGATTCAATGCACTTTCTAAGGCAGAAGAATTGTTGATTGATGAATTGTTGCGCAAAAAACAGGCACAAATTTATTGGGACATTATCAGCCCCGAAAACATTAGAAAAAGTGATATTTTAAAAGAAATTTATGGCTTTGTTTCCTATTACCATAAAAAATGGAAAGACAAAGGCAGCTTTTTAATTGAAACCGATTTAAACCAAAAAACGAAAAATATTTATATCACAGGTATTCCGCAGCAGTCGGGACAGGCACGTTATCTTGGCGAATTGTTGAGCAAAGTGAAGTGGAAAGATGAAAAAGATATGCGAAAATATGGCATTATTCTGGCAGACGAAAACCTGCTTTTTCCTACTCTATATTCCTTGCCTCAACATACTGATTGTCTGAACATTACGATGGGCTTTCCGCTGCGTTACACAAGTGTCTATCACCTGCTGATGGGCATTATTCGCATGATTCGCAGCATGAGAAAACCCGATTCGGGCAATCCTTCTTTGTACAACAAACATGTAAGTGAAGTTTTGCAAAACCCTTTTGTAAAGTCGCTTGCACCGCAAACTTGTAGCGATATTCAATTTAGCTTGAGCAAAGAAAATCGTATTTATGTGAATGCCAGTTTTTTGTTGGGAAAAGGTTTGCCGCCTTTTATTGCGCAAATTTTCACCCTGCCCCAAAAAGAAGAAGATGCGGTTTCCTATTTTGAAGGCTTATTTGAGGCGTTGTTAGAAGAAGCAGAAAAGGCAAAAATGAGCCTTGATGCCGAATATTTGTATTTTTGCTATCGCCGTTTCAATCAGTTGCGGGAGGTTTTGCAACAATATGAAATCCCTTCTTTCAAGGCTTTTTCGACCATTTTTAGAGATGCAATGCGAGGTTTGCGTATTCCTTTTGAGGGTGAGCCTTTAAAGGGTTTGCAAATTATGGGTACTTTGGAAACCAGAACCTTAGATTTTGAACATTTATATATTTTGGGCGCAAATGAAGGTAATTTGCCTACGGGGGCAAGTACTTCTAATTCCTTCATTCCTAATGAGTTAAAAAAAGGTTTTAAAATTCCTTCTGAGGAAGAAAAGGCAAATATTATTGGCTACCATTTTTATCGTTTGCTTCAAAGAGCCGATAATATCCATATTGTGTATAATTCGGAAGTGCGTGGGGCGGGAAATGCAGGCGAAATGAGCCGTTATATTA
>JAAFHL010000256.1 GCA_013298365.1 Bacteroidota bacterium
TTGCTTCTGCTTGCGTAATACTGGGGTTTATATTTCTGTGCAAACCCGTCAAAAAGTTGTCAAAGGCTTTTTGATGTTTGTTATGCTCTTTGATGAGTTTGGTAATACGAGCCGTTTGACGTTGCGCAATTTCGGCTACGGATTTCGCCCATTGTTCCCAATAGCGTTTGTCGCCTACTTTTTGCACCATACGGGCAAACACTACGGATTGCAATTCTTGAAATTGTATCGTTAATTGACGAGTAAGTTCACTTTGAGAAGTGCTACCATCTCCATCTGTTTTCCGCACAGGCTTTCCATCAGCATCAAAACCATATTCCATTCCGCCTACCAAAATATTAGTAGGTCGGCTATTGTTAAGTTCAATTTTATTGACAATCGCATTAAAACGGTCATCATGCGCCCTAAGCGCATTGAGAACAGTCCACACAACTTTGTATCGCTCATTATCATCTAAGGCTCTTTCGGGCGGAACATCAGAAGGCACAACTATCGGAATGATAATATAGCCATAATTTTTGTTGGGAGCTTTGCGCATCACACGCCCTACCGACTGCACCACATCAACTTGCGAGTTACGGGCTGACAAAAACAAAACAGCATCTAAACTTGGCACATCTACGCCCTCACTCAAACAACGAACATTTGTGAGTATTCTACATTCTTTTTCAGCAGCATCTTCTTTGAGCCAATTCAAAAGTTCATCTCTTTTCGTGGCGTTCATAGAGCCATCTATATGCTTAGAAGCCACCATTTGCATGGTTTCTTGCTTCTCTTTGGGCAATTCTGAAATATAAGAATCAGAAGCTATATTGAAAGTATTGGTTATTTTTTGGGAAACAGCAATATTTTGACAAAAAGCTACTGCCCTGCGCATGGGTTCGGGGTCTGTGTTTTTGATAACACCCTCATCTCCCAAAATTTGTTTAGAAAGTGCATTAATACAACCGATTAACTTAGAAGCATCATCTGTATTAATTTCATTTTCTTGGTTGGCAATCATACTTTGCAGGGCAGGAGATATGTCATTTTCACTTAAAGTCAATATCAACACTTTATATTCAGAAAGCAAGCCTGCATCTACCGCCTTACCAAAACCAATTCTATACATTTCCTCTCCGTACAAACTTGCATCGTCCATTGAGCAAAGCGTTGCATCTGCTTGTTCGGCTTTGGATTTCGTTTCATCACTATACAGTCGAGGCGTAGCAGTCATATATAGGCGTTTTTTTGCCTTCAAAAAAACGTTATTATGCACTTTGGTAAAAGCACTTTCATCTTGCCCTGCCAAAGAAACGCCTGTGGTGCGGTGCGCTTCATCACAGATAATCAAATCAAATTGACCGTATTGTGGCAATTCTATGGCTAATTGCTTTTGTGCTTTGGCAATTACTTCAATAGATTGATAGGTAGAAAAAACGACTGTTAAGCCCCTATTTTCATAGTATTTCAAGCCCATAAACTGATGTAAAATGCTATCTACATTCGTAGATGCAGGAAAAGCCAAATCTACAATAGAAGTTGTATCAATATCTTCTGCTTGTTTTCTATTTTTCGTTATTTCGGGGTCGCTACAAATACAGATAGCATTAATTGGCTCTACAGCATCTGCATACCATTCATTTAACGTTTGCCCGAGCAGAGCAATAGAAGGCACTAAAAACAAAATTAATCCCTTGCCTTCTGTTTCTTTTTCGGCAATACGCAATGAGGTAAAGGTTTTACCTGTACCACAAGCCATAATCAATTTGCCCCTATCATGCGTTTGAAAATGTATATGAGATAATGTAAGTGCTTCTGTTTGATGCGCTCTTAATTCCTTTTTAGGCGTTCTTGCGACCTCTCCTGTTATGCCTTTTTCTATTTCCTCCCATTTTACATTTGCATTAACGAGGTCATTCAAACGAATACGAGTGAAGGGCGGATTTTGGTTCTTAATCGCTTCTTCTGCATTTGAGCCGAACCCTTTTTGTGTAGTATCTATCCAAAGTCGGTGCGCAAAAGAGTGAGTAGTGTTATCTTCTCCTTTAAAATGCCTACTTGAAGTAGATAAAAAGCTATCTACCGCAGGTTTATCAATCGTAGAAGTTTCTTGATAGCATTTACATTGAATTGCCCAATAATCGCCATCATGCGTAAGTGCCACTAAATCAATGCCTGTATCATTCCCTCCTAAATCCTTACGCCCAAAAAATTCGCCCCATAGCCATACTTTTTTGAACTTGTTAGCCCATTTGGGGTCAGTCAATAAATAGGCTTTCATTAGACGTTCAAATCTCTCGCCTTTGTCTTTTTCGGAAAATGAAATTTTGCGGTATTTTTCAAGTATTTTTTTGAATGACATAGAGATAGTGTGGTGTTAATGTATAGTAGATTTGTTTGTAATTGCCTACAAACATAGTTCAATTTTGTAATAAGTACAATAGTTTGGCTATTTGTGGTAAAAAGAAAATTATTTTTCTCTTTTTTTGCTATTGTTATGATATTTTATTTGAATTAAAATAGCTTTTTTATTTATATTTGCGGATATTTTTATGTTTAATTACTATTTTATGAGAAATAAAAGATTTACCGAACAAAAACTTCCTAAACCATTATTTGAGGAGGTTGCCTCTTGGTTTCCCGTTTTCAATCAATACATGACTAATATTCATAGACAGGAAAAAGAAAAATTACTACACATATTAACTTATTCTCTAAGTAATGACGAAAAAAAGAATACCCTTTTGAATGAGATAAAACCTTTGAATGAGGAACTCAAAAAGCTACCATTATCATCTATGATAATAAATGACTTGAATACTCAAACAGACTTAATTAAATTTGCTGAATATTGGATTACTATTGATACACAGATGATACAAACACTAACGCAAGAATGGGCTACTTTAAAAAGTATGAACACGCTTAAAAATTTAGACACAAGTTTTTTTCAAACAGATGTATTAACACATTTAAAGGAATACAAAAATGAGATAATAAAAAAACATAATTTAGAAAATCTAATTGAAAAAAAGTCGAATTTACCACATCTTTCGCCTACTACTGACCGCACTCAAAACAGCTTGCTTACCATCGGAGAAGCAGCCGTTTATCTCAATTTAGCCAAACAAACTGTGTATGGCTATACGTCTCAAAGAGTTATTCCTTTTATCAAAAAGGGCAAAAAGTTGTACTTTGAGCCAGCAGCCTTAGATAATTGGCTATTA
Source organism: Bacteroidota bacterium (assembly GCA_013298365.1). Lineage (GTDB taxonomy): Bacteria > Bacteroidota > Bacteroidia > J057 > J057 > JAAFHL01. The sequence goes on from JAAFHL010000256.1 coordinate 3,210, forward strand.
GAAGGCAAGAAACAAACCCAAGCCGAAATAGCAGCAAGTGTAGGCGTAAAGCAGAAAGGAGGTAAAAAATGAGCTATTCAAGAATTTTTTTGCGTTTTTTTTGCAAAATTTTGGGTAATATGAAAAAGTATTGTATTTTTGTGATGCAAAACCAAATAAACAATGTAGGAGACACAAGTGTGTCCTACCCAAATAGGGCTTTTTTATTGCCTATACATAGCCTTTTCCTATATTGTAGGAAAAGCGGCTTATCTGTTTCCGAGAGGTTTAGAGCCTTAATAATATTCTCCTACGGGTTTATATTGGTTTTGCAGCGGAAATTGGGTAAGCCGTTTTTTCTTTTACCCTACTCACTCCATTATTTGCAAAACCAATGGAAAACAGACATCAAAACACAGGTACAGGCGAGATGCCTACCTCCGTAGATTACAAAGTGTTGTATGAGCAGCTCAAAGCAGATTACGACACATTGCACGAAAATAGTAAGAAACTATTTTTGCAAAGGTATGAACAAGGCTTTACATTTTCTCTTATTGGAGAGGAAAATCCAAATTCTATTTATGAAATTAATTTTGGGTGTTTGGATTTGGAAAAATGTACCTTGACAGACACATATATGAACCCGTTTTTTCACTTGTATATGGATATACAAGGACTACTAAACGATGGCTTGAAAATGGAAGAAGTCAGTGATGACTTTGAAATGTGCTTAAAACAAGTTCCTCATATTGCTGATGTATTATTGGTATTTGTAAAAGCTACAAGTCGTGTAGGATAATCAACAAGCATAAATAGGTAAATTGGAAAATGCAGTTTTAGGCTGTATTTCCCAAAGGAGACTATTTTTTATCAAAAGAAAAAACATAAAATAAAATACCATTATTATGCTTGGTTATGTGATTATTGTTAGCTTTTTAGTAGGCTTTGTAGCGGCTGTTTATATTTTCTTTAAATGCTTGCCTCATGTTATGGGGTATTTAGAAAAAGTAAATGAAATAGATAGCAGGGCTGCAAAAGCGGAAGGACAAAACGAATTGTATAGGGACTTTGTAGCGGCATTAGGTGGACAAAATAGTCAGTTTGTTCATGCAGCTATTGAGGTTGTGAAAGATGCAAACAAGTATGCACATACACAGCCCCAGCCCCTACCCCAACCGATAATACAGCCCGAAAACGGTACATACACGCACACACACGCACCCACACACTTACACACGCAGATAAATGAGGATAAAAAACCGACTTCTGATGATGTGCGCTTGATAGTGAGGGGTAAGGCAAAGGACTTAGGCGAGTATGAATTTACGGCAAGTGAAATACGGTTTACAGACAAAGAAGGCAATAAGTATAGAATTGATTTACCCAAAAAAGGCGACAATATTGTGAAGTTTGGAGGGCTAAAACTCTATGCAGGACATTGTAAAAACTGTAATAATCGCTTTGTTAGTGTTGATGCAAAAACTACTTATTGTAAAGATACTTGCAAAGATGATTACCATAATTCAAATAGGTACTAAAAAAATTAACACAAAAAAAGTGTAAGTTTTTTGCAGAAAACTTACACTTTTAACACAGTAGAATTTAATTTATGCTAAATGACAACAACGGCACAAATATAGATATTTCTCATCTAAATGATGCCAAAAAATATAAAAATATTCTTGATGTAAGCGTTTCTTGTTTTGCCTACAAAGGAACAAAACAGCCACCCAAAGAAGTAAATTTGCTTGTATGGCTAAAAAGTCAAAAATATAGGCAACAAATTGAACTGCTTAGAACACAGCCCAAACATATACAAAAGGCATTAAAAAGCACTTTACCTGCGATTACGGTTGCAGGAATATTTGCAGCACAACATACAGATGCTATGCGCACTTACACAGCACTAATGAGCATTGATATTGACAATGTGGACACAGAAGCCATACGCCAAAAGTTGTGCGGTTTGCCCTATATTGCCTATTGTGGCTTATCGTGTTCGGGCAATGGTTTGTGGGCGATTGTACCCGTTACAAGCGACAAGGAAAATTACAAGCCCCATTTTGAGGCATTGAAACAGGAACTACAAGGCTACGGTATCAAAATAGATGCGCTGCCCGACTTGATGCGGTTTAGGTTTTATTCCTTTGATGATAACGCCTACTTTAATCCAGGTGCCGAAATCTATACAAGTATGTTTTTGCCAGCAGCCATAGAGAACCATTATATTCCCAATGACAAATTTACACAGGTGCATTTGCAGTTATCCAAAATTGAAAAGCTGCAAGTAGATATTTGCGAAAATTATACAGGTTGGATAACATTAGGAGCTGCTTTGTATAGCGAGTTTGGAGAGAATGGTTTAGGCTTTTTTCAACGTTTGTCAGCCCTGCGCCCTGCTGATGCACAGGCGGCAAACCCCGAAAATGTCAAACGTAAATACGCACTTTGCGCAAAAATGAAACGAGTTTCTATTGCTACTTTCTTTTTTCACACTAAAAAATATCTGCTATGAGCGTACCAACACAGAATATAAACTACGAAACGGGAGAGGTTGAGGAACGCCTAACCTTGAATGATTATGACAAATTTTATGATGTAGAAGAATATTACGAATACTTTGCAGATTCAATAGGCTTCAATCAATTTGGATTCAAAGGTGGTATATACAAAGCAAACTGCAATACCAAAAAAATTAGGTGCATAAAACATGAAGATGCGAAAATGTATATTCGAGTAATAGGCGATTTTTACAAGTATGTAACAGATGGCATAACGGGTAGAACGGTTCTAAGAGGTTGGGACATGAAAGCAATAAATATTGATTATGGACATGTAGAGGGTTTCAAAAAAATGATAGATGCCTTTGATGGTTTCTGTGTTCAACCCTCCAATACTCATTTTCAACGGGTAGTAAATAACCATTACAATATGTACGAGCCTATAAACCATGTACCCAAAGAGGGCGAATTTTCACATATTCAGATGTATTTTCAGCACATATTTGGAGATAGTTTAGAAATGGGCTATGACTATTTTTCTATTTTGTGGCGTTTTCCTACCAAGAAATTACCCGTTCCTGCACTTGTAAGCGAGGAAACAGGTACAGGCAAAACGACTATGATTGACTTTATGAAAATGATTTGGTGCGACAATGCCATAATGTTAGGCAATAGCGAAATATCAAGCGAATTTAACACTACCTATGCTTCAAAGTTAATTGCAGGTATTGATGAAGGTTTTATTGACAAAAAAACCGTTTTAGAGAAAATAAAATCCCTTGTTACAAGAAAAACAGTTCTCTTAAACGACAAAAATGTAAAGGTAAAAGAAATTCCTAATCATATACATTTTCTTATCTGCACCAACAATGAAACCAATTTTGTCAGTATGAGTGGTGAAGATTCTCGTTTTTGGGTATTAAAAATCAAGGCTATCCCACAAAAAGAACGAATTTACAACCTCCTTGAAAAAATGGAAAAAGAAATTCCCGCTTTTTTATGTTTTTTGGAAAATAGGGAAATATCTATTCCAGAGGAGGATAGATTGTGGTTTGCGCCACATAGATTTGATACAGCAGCTAAACAGGTAATGGTGGAAGCCTCACTACCTAAGAATGTGAGAGCCTTAAAAGAATTTTTAGACGAGTTTTTTGAGAAAACAGGGCAAACAATCGCCAATTTCACAAAAACAGACTTAAACGAAATCTTGAAGCGAGAAGGTGGTAATGGGACATTTGACCATAACTTTATGAAACGGTATATAAAGTATGAGAAGGCAAATAAAGCCCGTTTAGATGAGCGTTCCTACCCTTGCGCTGAACCTGCT
>JAAFHL010000260.1 GCA_013298365.1 Bacteroidota bacterium
TGGCTGCAAAGGTACGAATAAAAAATAAGGAATAGCGTTTTTATGAAAAAAAATATCGTAGTTTCATCAACTCGAGTTTGTCTTCTAAGTCTTTTGCAAATTCTTGTCCTCTGATATAGGAAAGTAGAATATTTGTATCTAATAAGTAATTTACAAGCAATATATTATGGCGTTAGCATAGCAAGTAAGGAAGCTATGGGTTCTGTTATTTGTAATGCATCTGCTTGCTGAAAAAAGGCTGCTCTATCCAAAGGTTTATAACCTTTTTCTTGTTTCAACTGCTCCAATGTAAGCCCTTTACGCAAAGGTTTTACTGCCTTCATATAAGGCGCAGACAGGTCTTCATTTACCCTGTTTTGGGCGGCAAGCTGCTCTATTTGGGTTAATAATGCTTCATTTTCGAGTTGCATAATGAGCCAAATAAGCTGGTATTTTCGTGTTTCTACGTTTTGCATATCCTTAAAAAGATAATTTTCATTTGATATACAAAGATACTATTTTTTTCAAAAAAAGAAAAGAATAAAAAATATCGTAGTATGTTTGGAGATTTTAGTTTAATTTTGTCTCGCAGATTTGTACAAATTGAAATACATACACTTAAGTCTGCGAAAATCTGCGTTTCATCTGTGCAAATCTGCGAGAAATAAAAACAATATGCTAGGATACCGTTTTTCTCAATATGTACCTGATGACAGCGAACAAGATGATTTTCAACGCTTGTTGAAGCTGTTTATGGAGCTGCTAAACTACACCGCAGGTGACGTAGCAGAGGCTTTGTCGTGGATGAGTGAGTTAGACAAGAAATACAATCTCACCACAAATGAATATGGTATGGGCGATTTTATCAATGATTTGAAGGAAAATGGCTATATTCAAGAGGAAAAACCTGGAGCTGAAAGTTTTAACCTGACCGCAAAATCAGAGCAAACGATTAGAAAAGGCGCATTAGAGGAGATTTTTGGCAAGTTGAAAAAGTCGGGCATGGGCAATCATCGCACGCCGATTACGGGTATGGGAGATGAAAGTACAAGCGATTTGCGGGCTTTTGAGTTTGGCGATTCGGTGGAAAATATTGCTTTTACCGAAAGTTTGAGAAATGCCCAAATAAATCATGGCATAGAAGAGTTTACTTTGGCAGAAAAAGATTTAGAAGTGCAGGAAAAAGAGCTGAAAACAACCTGTTCTACGGTCTTAATGATTGATATTTCACATTCCATGATTTTGTATGGTGAAGACAGAATCACGCCTGCAAAAAAGGTAGCAATGGCACTTTCTGAACTCATTATGCACAAATACCCCAAAGATACGCTGGATATTTTGGTCTTTGGCAATGATGCTTGGCAGATAGAAGTCAAAGATTTACCCTATTTGAAAGTCGGACCTTATCACACAAATACAGTCGCAGGTTTGGAATTGGCGATGGATATTTTGCGAAGAAGAAAAACGCCAAACAAGCAAATTTTTATGATAACAGACGGAAAACCGACTTGTATTGTAGAAAATGGACGTTATTATAAAAACAGTTTTGGTTTGGATAAAAAAATCATGAACAAAACCTTCAATCTTGCGGCACAATGTCGTAGTTTGAAGATTCCGATTACCACGTTTATGATTGCCAAAGACCAATGGCTTGTACAATTTGTGCAAGAATTTACACAAATAAATCAAGGAAAGGCGTTTTATACGCAACTTGACGGCTTGGGTGAGTATATTTTTGAGGATTATATTAAAAATCGTAAAAAAAGAACGAGGTAAGTAGTTGATAATGAAAAGTTGATAGTTTGACATAGTTCAATACAAGAATTTTACCTAATTTTGCGACTCAAATTATACAAACAATATGGCAAATCAAGACATCAGATGGCAGCAACGATTCCAAAACTTTGAAAAAGCATTCAAATTATTAGAAAACGCTGTATTGCAAAGTAGAGAAAGCGATTTGAATGAGTTGGAAGAACAAGGCTTAATTCAGCGTTTTGAATTTACGCATGAGTTAGCGTGGAATGTTATCAAAGATTATTTTGAATATCAAGGAAATACAAGTATCACAGGCTCAAGAGATGCGTCAAGAGAGGCATTTAATAGAGGCTTAATAGAAGATGGTGAGGGTTGGATGGAGATGATTAAAAGCAGAAATCAATCGTCTCATACTTATGATGAAGAAGTGGCTGATAGAATTATTCAGAAAATTATCAATAATTATTATTATTTATTTTTAGCCTTTAAGCAAGAAATGAATACCAAAATAGCTTAACATGTTTGGATTAAAAGAAGAACATATTAATCTAATTAATACCTGTTTTGCGCAATATGCTGCAATAGAACAGGTGATTTTATATGGTTCTCGTGCAAAAGGCACTTTTAGGAATGGCTCTGATATAGATTTAACAATTATTGATAACACCTTGACTTATAGTGAGTTGATGCGATTAGAAAATGTAATAGATGATTTGATGTTGCCCTATAAAATGGATATTTCTCTCAAAAGAGAAATAAGCAATCCTGATTTATTGGCGTTGGGAAAGTTTTTTATGAAAAAAAAGCTACTAATTAATACACAATGGAAGAAAACACAAGCGAACAATGGAAAACACTCACCACAAAACTGGGCGAGATGTTTGATATGGAAATAAATGTAGAATCTATTTTATTTCTCATAGGGCTGCGAGAATTGGGCAGCAACGGGCAGAGAGATTTTTCTAAGGAAGAAAAAACGGATTTAATGCACATTGCCATGTGTAAACTCACTTCGCAAGCAGGTTATTATAAACTTACGCACCTCGACCAAGATGGCTGGCCGCATTGGGAGTTGCTCAAACCTTTGCCTACTTCTACACCTGCACAACAAACCCGTTTTTTGCAGTTGTTGATATTAGAGTATTTTGAGGAAGTTTGGGCATGAGTGTAGCAATAATATTCGGAAAAAACATATTTTCGCATGTACAAAGGAATGATATTTATTCAAAAAATATCATTCCTTTGTCTATATTTACTTAGCAATAAAGCAACTTGCAATAAACAATACAAAACTTACAATCAAGGCTGCGAGTAAAGATAACATAATTGATATTTTTTAAAGTGTTGTGATAAATATACACCAAAGAGGTAATTTATACGTAATCAGTTGCACGACTGTAACAAATATTACAAAAAAAAGTTTCTTTATCTTTTTGCGCCTCTCATCGTTGAAACTAATGCAGGGGTTGTTTCGGGAGCTACGCCCGCCTTACCCAAATCTACCACAATTCCATTGCGATTTTCTTTTGCTTTGAGGTCTTTTTGATATATTTCTGCTTGCTCTTTGGTAGAAAAAGGGCCTAAAATAACTTTGAATACTATTTTATCCCCATTGCGAGCAATGTTCAACAAAATATTTTTGTGGAAAGCAGCTTCCAGTCTTTGCGCGGCTTTTACTACATTTACATAGTCGCCATAAACACCTACTTGCACCCCAAAACCTGCTTCATCTTCTTTAGAAACACTCAACTTAAACAAACCTTCGCCCGTAGGATAGGTAGGTAGGGGGGTAGGCGCAGGCGAATTTGAAGCAATAGCTGCTTTTTCGTCTTTTTGAGTACTCTTTTTGGCATTTTTATATTCTTTCAACGTTGCCAACAGTGCATCAGCAGATTGAAAACCTGTCATTCTTTTCACAACTTCGCCTTCTGGCGTGAGAATAATCATAGACGGGAAAAAACGAATGTCATACTTTTGTGCCAATTCTATTCCATCTCCCATCAAAGATTCTGCATCTGTTTTGAAGGCAAAGTAATTATCTTTCAAATAGTTACCTAATGCAGGATTCGTAAATGTATAACGCTCCATATTTTTGCAAGGACCACACCAAACCGTATAAAAATCAATGAAAATGGGTTTTCCTGTTGCTTTAGCCTTTGCCATCAATTCGGCATACGTACCATTATAAAACTGTACTGCACTATTTTCCGAATCAAAAGACGTGAGTACAAAAAAGAGAAGCGAGAGCATTAAAAGATTGCGCATATTATTTTATGTTATTTTCGCCGCATAGATACTATGTTTTTTTGGAATTTGCAAAAAATTAAAAAAAACGATGCTTTTGCATTTTCTCAACGCAAAAGCATCAACCCAACAACCATGGAAAAAACCTTATCCTGCACACTAAACATAGAATATAATAAGATTGTTTCACATTTCAGCAAAAAGATTAAACAAAGTGTTTTTATTTTTCTGTTTTAAATTAATATATGTATATTTGTAGCTGTTTTGACTTAGTATTCTTTCAAGTCAATGCTGTCGGATTGCGGTGGCTGAACCTGTCGAAGCCCGTCTCGAAATTTTGCCTTTGGCAAAATAGGGTGGTCATTTCGACAAGCTCAATGACGGCAAGTGTTACCCGACAACATTAGCTTGACAAAGCACTTAGGAACAAGTAAAAAATAAAACAACCATATTTCGACATAGTTCGGCAAGCTCACTAACCGAGCTCAATAACCATTCTGCAAGAATCCAGAAAAGCTAAGTGTTTAAGTATCAGTTTTCTGGATTCTTGCAGAATGGATAAACTTTAACAAGTTATTTTTCACTCATTCCTTATCGAATTATATTGCATAAAAAATGAAAAAAATAATGTTTTTACTGTGTTTAGTAGCTATTTTTCAGCTACAAACTACGGCGCAAAATCCCGCAGATTCGCTTATTTTTAAGCAAACAATCGAGACTTGCAACACCGAAATTATAGGTGAGTGTATCGTAGATTATGGACAAAGTTTTATAGGAACGCCATACATAGCGCATACTTTGGAAGGAAATGCAAGCGAAACTTTGGTCATAAATTTGCGGGCTTTGGATTGCGCAACGTTTGTGGAAAGCATATTTGCGATGGCAATTGCTTCGCAGAGTGAGGATAAAAGCTACACTTATTTCACCAAAATTATCAAAGCATTGAGGTACCATGCAGGTGTAATAGCAGACTATGGCTCACGTATCCATTATTTTTCGGATTGGCTCTACGAAAATCAGCAAAATGGTTATTTAAGAGATGTTTCTGCCGAAATAGGCGGTGTTCCATTTACCACAAAAGTGAGTTTTATGAGCCAAAATCCCAAATATTATCCCGCATTAAGCGATAAAAATGAGTTGGAAAAGGTAAAAGCGGTAGAAGAAAATATGAACACACATATGAACACACGTAAATTGTTCTATATTACCAAAGATAAAATCAGTGCCATAGAAGATAAGTTGCAAAATGGCGATATTATTGGCATTACAACATCTGTTGCGGGATTAGACATTGCACATGAGGGCTTTGTCTTGAAAAAAAATGGACATGCTTATCTACTTCATGCTTCTTCTGAACTAAAAAAGGTAGTCGTTTCTGATGAGACGATTGCGGAATATTTGGCGAGACACAAAACGCAAACAGGCATTATGGTGGCAAGACCCAATTAAGTGGATAGTTAAAAGTTTAACATGGAAAGTTGATAAGGTAAAAAACGCATAATCAATGCTTTGTAACTAATCAAATATCCATTTATTTATGAACAACTACTTAAAATAGGCTTATTTTCGGGCATCACTGCCCCACATCAGGGTCTTGCGCAGGGTGTCTATGTATTTAGAATCCAACATACGCACAAGTTTTGCCCGAAAATCCGCTTTTTTAATCGCAATCGAAGTCCCTGCTTTGATGATCTCGGTGCGTGTGTCAAGTGCAGCCATTGCCTCACCTGAACGAGAGACAACTTCGCACGAAATAACGCAAGTATCAGAGATTACCACAGGGCGAACCGTCAGAGAATGAGGCGCAACAGGGGTAATGATAAAATTTTCGGAGGTAGGAAAAATAATCGGACCGCCACATGATAAACTATATGCAGTAGAACCCGTAGGGGTAGCAATAATCACCCCATCACCCTTATAAGTATTGAGAAATTCACCATTCACATATACATGCACCGCAATCATCTCATTACTACTACTTTTGTGCAAAGTAAGGTCATTTAAGCCGAAATTTTTATCTCCAAAAATGCCCACTGGGTCAGAAATAATAGACAATAAGCCTCTTTCATCTATTCGATAACTATCTCTCAAAAGAGCCTCCGTTGCAGCAATTGCCTCATGCTGCGAAACACTTGTCAAATAGCCCAAACGCCCAAAATTCACGCCTAAAATCGGAATTTGATTGGGGTGATTTCCCATCATGCGTACACATTCCAGCACCGTACCATCTCCGCCAAAACTATACAAAAACCTTACGCCAGCTAAATCATTAGGCGCATTAAATGTAGGCATGGCAAAAGGACGCATTTCCTGCGCATATTTTGTAATAAGCTGCTCATAATAAAGGTTATACACCAAAAAAGGCATATTATTTTCAGACAAATACCTGAAAAAATTCACTAATGCCTGAATATCGGTATTTTCGGTAAGACGACCAAAGATTGCTATTTTCATACGACAAAAATAGTAAATTTTGGAAAGAAGCCAATAAATTAATAACTTTGTTTAAGAATTTATTTAGCTTTATTGAAATGAAATATACATACATCTTCCTCCCACTCCTCATACGCCGTTACAAGGAGATTTATGATTTGAACAAAGAAAAATTGGCAGGTCCTGATATTATTTATGTCAGAACTTTGCTCAGATTACCCAAATAGTAGATATAAATGAAAAGTTCTGCAAATAAAATAATTTTTAAATAATTGATTATCAAATATTTATATATTACTTTAATTTTAATTGAAAATATCTTGAAAAAAAATTGGTAAAAACGAATCTTTTTCGTAAGAAAATACGTTATATGAGTAGTTTTAGCTATACAAATATTTTTTTATATAGCCAAACCCATACTACATATCATTTTTTATCATTTAATGTCAAACATTATCAAAAATAACATAAAACAGCCAATAGTTAAGAAAATGAAAGCGCTCATAAAGGAATATGAAATTTC
>JAAFHL010000257.1 GCA_013298365.1 Bacteroidota bacterium
TATTCGGCTATAAACATCAATATGGAAGAATTTCGTTTTTTCTATATTATCTTTTATCATAATAAGTAATTATTAAACTAATTTTAAATCCCTCAAAGTTAAGCATTTATTTTAGAAAGATGTCTAGTAAAAGATGATGGCAGTTTTCATTTTTCGCAGACAATTGACAATACACCTTCTGACATGGCTTTCTCCTAAAAAAATACTTGAATAAAAAAGTTGAACTTTACCACAAAAAATGCACAAAGAACTCAAAGGTCTATAGAAAAAGGCTATTTTGTGTTCTTAGTGATGGCTTTTCTTTGTGAACTTTGTGGTTGTATCTTTTATGAGAAAGTCATTCGCCTTTTGAAGCGAAGTTGGCGTAAAACTTTTTTTCGCTATCTTTGCTTTTCAATTATATTTTTATCGAAAAAAATGAGAAAATTAGCCAGTATTCAAAAAATCAAAGCCTTAAACCCTATTGAAAATGCTGATGCGATTGAAACAGCAAGTGTCTTAGGTTGGCAGTTAGTGGTCAAAAAAGGAGAGTTTCAGGTGGGAGATTTAGCGGTTTATTGTGAAATAGACAGCTTAATGCCCGATGTTCCGATGTTTGAATTTTTGAAACCTCGTGGCATGAGAATCAAAACGGTGCGCCTTCGTGGGCAGATTTCGCAAGGAATTTGTTTTCCATTGTCTATTCTCCCCCCTGATTTTGAGATAGTAGAAGATGCGGATTGTACCGAAGCTTTGGGCATTATTAAATATGAACCGCCCATGCCTGCTTGTTTGAGTGGCATTGCAAGAGGAAAATTCCCTTCTTTTATTCCTAAAACAGATGAAACCAGGGTGCAAGTGTTGCAACATCTTTTGGACAAATACAAAGGGGAAAAATGTTATATTACCGAAAAGTTAGACGGTAGTTCGGCAACTTATTTTATAAAAGATGGCGAATTTGGGGTTGCAAGTCGTAATTTAGAATTGTTAGAAGATGCCGAAAATAGTTTTTGGAAAGTAGCGAGGGAAATGGACATAGAAAATAAATTGCGTAGTTTTGGCAGAAATATCGCCATTCAAGGGGAGTTAATGGGAGAAGGTATTCAGGGCAATAAACTCAAATTCAAGGGACAGAAAGTCTTCTGTTTCAATGCTTTTGACATTGATAAATATGAATATTTGTCTTTTGACAGCTTTTTAGCTTTGATGAAAAAAATGGATTTGCCCATTGTGCCGATTCTTTCTACAAACTATATCCTTGAAAATGAAATAGATACGATTGTAAAAATGGCAAGTATGAAAAGCACACTTCGTTCAGAGAGTTGGGCAGAAGGCATTATTATTCGTCCTTTGCAAGAAAAAATAGATATTTCAGACGAACATCTTCATCAAGGCAGAATTAGTTTTAAGGCAATTAATCCTGAATTTTTAATAAAATATGGGGAGTAAATAGCTTCTCGCAGATTTTTGCAGATAAAATAAATCTATCTGCAAAAATCTGCGAGAACTCAATCAATGATATTTAAAGCCCAATTCCTTTTGCAAACGCACAGGAATGGGCGGCAAATTGCGTCTTTCAATAAAATACGTAGCCAAGTCTGTCAATTCGCTAAACATTTTGTGATGTTTGAGGCTTCCTTCCAAATATCCTTCTTCATTTTTGCCCGACTTATTGAACCCACCTGTGCCTACTCGCATACCAATCATGCGGCTCACCATCATCAAATGCCGATACCGCCATATCGAAATATTCTCGTCAATATCCACCAATTTCATCAAAAACTGGTGCGGAAGTTGAAATATCGGGTAGTCTCGATACAGTTGAATGAACAAAGCAGAACGCATGGCACTTGCACTAAAATTTCCACCTCCTTTTGTCTCAAAAACTTCGTTAAATTCTGCCAAACGAGCCGTTTTGTCCTCTTTTTCATTGAGACTATTGAGAAATAATTCCCGATAATTATGCCAAAATGAGCTAGGATTTTGTCTTTCTGTCCAATGATTTTTCAGCAAAAAAGGCATTCTTTCCAACCAAGTTTGCAACAAAGTTTTGACATTGTCCACTTTTTCAGCCGCATTGATTTGTTCAAAATGAAAAGGACAAAAACCGCCCTCATCTTCGCCTTGACGCTTATAATATTCTTTTTTATGGCGTTTTTCACCCTCCAAACCCAACTGCGCCTCAATGAGCTTAAATTGAACGCTTTGAAACCCCGAAGCAGGCGTAAGAAAATTGCGAAACTCCAAAAAATCTTGCGAAGTCATCGTTTCTAAGACATCAATTTGGGCAATACACAACTTCCAAATCTCATTTACCCTATCTAAGCGGCGCACAACAAGCCCTATTTCGCCCGAACTGTCATCAATTTTTCCTTGTTTCATTATTTTGATAACCGCATCAAGTTCATAACGTATTTGTTTAAACCATAATTCATACGTTTGATGAATTATAATAAATAACATTTCATCATGTGCATGTACGCCATGCTTTTCACTTTCAGGCTGCTGACTATCCAATATTTTATCTAATTGAAGATAATCGTTATAATATAAATTTGGCATTGTGAATGAATAAAATATGAAGCAATCGTGTGCGGCAAAGATAAGATGTTCTGCGCTAAAAAAACTATTTTTTTTATGGAATTTTTATGAAACAACCGACTTAATGCGTCCATCTTTCAACACCGTTTCTATCACATCACCTGCATGTAATTCTTTTTCAGAATCAATGATTTTTCCGTCTTTTAAAGTGAGTGTGTAGCCTTTTTCCAAAATTTGTGTGTGCGACTGATGAAAAGCTTGTAATTGTGTATCAAGCATTTGCAAGCTATGACGGCGGTTTTGAAGCATATTTTCCATTTCTACCCCAAGTTGCTGTTCTAAATTTGTTAGTATATATTTTTTGTCTTGAATCGTTGAAAGCATATTTTTCTGCAAACTCATTTCCATTTTTGACAGTTCAAAACGAAAAACTTGTATTTTCTTTGGCAAAATCTGCTGTAAATCTGTTTCCATTTTTGACAATTCAAAACGAAAAGCCTGTATTTTTTGGGGCAAAATCTGCCTAAGTTGTACTTGCAACTTTGCTACTTCATGCTGTTTTTGTTGCACCCCTTGCCACAAAGATTGTTGCAGTTGAGTGTGATAATTGTCTAAAAGCTGCTGTTTTATCTGAATTAAATAACGAATAGATTGCGTGATTTTTTGGCTTTGGTCATTGAGATAGTTCAAAATCGTTTTTTTGTCAGGCACAGCCTTGACTGCCGCAGCCGTAGGCGTTTCTGCCCGAAAATCTGCTACAAAATCGGCAATTGTATAATCACTTTCATGTCCTATACCTGTGATAATCGGTATGTTACAAGCAAAAATAGCTCGCACTACCATTTCCTCATTAAAATTCCATAAATCTTCGATAGAGCCGCCGCCTCGTCCCAAAATAATGGTATCAGCCCCTAATTTTTCAGCTTTTACCAAACTTTGTATAATGGAAACCTTGCCTTGTTCGCCCTGTACAATTGTGGGAATCAAAGTAACCTTAATCGGCGGAAAGCGATTGCGCAAAGTATTGAAAATGTCCTGAATCGCAGCCCCTGTGGGCGATGTCAAAACACATATTTTGTGCGGAACTTTCGGAATAGGCTTTTTATGTTTTGCATCAAACAATCCTTCTTTTTGCAAACGGTCTTTTAAGGCTACAAATTGTTGATACAAATCGCCCAAACCTGTTTTTTGCAAAGCCTTCACATTCAACTGATAACGCCCCGAAGGAGGATACACTTCGATATTGCCTGTTACAATAATTTTCTCGCCATGCACAATTTTGGGCGCATCTATCGCAACAGAACGAAACATCGTGCAGTTTATTTGTGCATCTTTGTCTTTGAGGCTAAAATAAACATGCCCCGACTGCCCGTTATAGGTTAAATTTGATACTTCTCCTGTAACAGAAGTATTGCGCAAGACACTATTTGTCTCCAAAAGTTGTTTGAGATAAAGCGTCAGGTCTGTTACGGAATATGGTGTCATATTGGCGAAAAAACTAAAATTTGTACGTAAAATTTGGGTAAAATTACTTAAAAATTCATTATAATTTGCTAACTTTGCCTAAATTATCTTTAACAATCCATTTGACATGTTTAAACTATTATTTCTAAAACTAAGCATTGTGCTGACCATTGTATTTGCGATTGCATGCAACTCACAAGCGCAATATCAACAACTTGCGCCCAAAGACTTTTTAGCACAAGTTGCGGCAGATACGAATGCCATTCTTTTAGATGTGCGCACACCTGGCGAAGTAGCCCAAGGCTATATCAAAGGAGCGCAATTTATCAATTTTCAAGATGCAGATTTTGAGGCAAAAATAGCAGCCTTAGACAAAAGCAAAACGATTTATACCTACTGTGCCGTAGGCGGCAGAAGCGGAAAAGCCTGTACAAAACTTAGTCTTCTTAAATTTAAGGCAGTAAATCTTGACGGTGGCATTGAGGCATGGAAAAAAGCAGGACTTGAAGTTGTAAAAAACTAATTACCACTAATTTATCATAAATGAAAACAAGCATTTTTTTAGCTATCAGCCTTTGTCTCGTTGCTTGCACAAAAGGCGGAAAATACAGTGCAAAGGCAGAAACCTACATTTTCCCCGACAAAACTGTTATTCATAACATTGAAGCAGATGCTTGTTTAGAAGGAAAAAGTGGCGAATGGGTGCAAACAGGCAAGAAAATTGAAGAAGGTTTGCTCAATACTTTTTCGGGGGATATAACACCCGAAATGCAAAAACAAGCGGGCGATGAATTTCACAAAGAAATTATACAGCAGTATCACATCGCAGAAAAAAGCCATAAACATTGGAAAAAATTGCGTAGTATTTTCAACAAAGTAAAAGAAAATGCGGAAAGAAAGGACATTTCTTATACCGTTTTCTTGTTAGACGACTCTTTGTTAAATGCGTTTACGATACCAGGTGGAAATGTGTATGTAACCACACAACTCATGGATTTTGTGGAGTCTGATGACGAACTTTCGGTGATTTTGGGGCATGAGATTGGGCATAATGAGAACAAACATACCTTGAAACATCTTCAAAAACTAAGTGTTGCCCAAAAATTATTGGGCAATGATTTTGGCAAAATAGGTGCAACGATTTTAGAGATTTTGACACTTCCATATGGGCAGCCGCAAGAATTAGAATCGGATAGAGCAGGGGTTTATCTCGCTTACGAGGCAGGTTTTGACCCAGAAAGAGGTCCCGATTTTTTTGACAGAATAAATGACGGCAAGCAACGCAATGATTTTGACCGATTTCTCTCTACTCACCCTTTTCCAGGAGAAAGAAGTGCTTGTTTGAAAAAATATTTACAGAAATGTAAAAAATAGGAATGGCATGAAATGTGGCTTTTTATTTATCATCTTTTTCTTATATTCCTGCACACAACCTGTTGTTACACAGCAGGTTGTGGTAGATAATTTTACCAAAATTAAAGGCGTAGATTTCACTGCTCCAACAAGTAATATAGATTCGAGTGCCTTTTTTTCTGTCAAAAAGGTTCATGCAAACTGGGTTGCCTTTATGCCTTATGCCTATTTAGGTAAAAATACGGCAAGTTTGAAATGGAATGATAGTTGGCAATACAAAGGAGAAAAAAGAGAAGGCATTATTCAATGTACACAAATTGCTCAACAACAAGGCTTTAAAGTTATGTTAAAACCGCATTTATGGCTAATGAACGGGCAGTATACGGGCGATTTGATGTATAAAACAGAAGCAGAATGGGTAGAATTTGAAATTTCGTATCAAAAATATCTCTTAGAAAACGCACATTTAGCCGATTCTTTACAGATAGAAATGTTATGTATTGGCACAGAATTAGAGAAAATGATTCAATTTCGTCCGCTTTTTTGGGAAAAATTGATAAGCGAAATCCGAAAAGTATATCAAGGCAAACTTACCTACGCCTCAAATTGGGACCATTATCAAGCCGTTCCTTTTTGGGATAAAATGGATTTTATTGGCATAGATGCTTATTTTCCGCTTTGTAGCCGCAAAAATCCTACCCTTGAAAGCCTAAAAAAAGGTTGGGAAAAGCCTATTTTTGAAATGGAAAACTATGCGAATAAGCAGCAAAAACCTATTTTATTTACCGAATATGGGTATAGAAATGTGGATTTTGCGGCACATCAGCCGTGGGAATCCTACAAACCCTTGCCTGCAAATGAAACCGCACAACTACTATGCTATCAATCGTTTTTTGAGAATGTGTGGCATGAAAAATGGTTTGCGGGTGGCTTTGTATGGAAATGGTATGATGAATCAAATCCTGAAAAACGAGAAAATAGCACCGATTATACACCACAAGGAAAATTGGCTGAAAAGGAGTTGGCGAAGCGATATGGTAAAAATTGAGTAATAGTATGTAGTTCAATAGGCGCAGTTCTCTAAAATCACCGCTAACAAAGAAAGGTCTATCTGTATTATTTAGCCCAAAGCTGTATGGTTCAGTGCCTTAATCCTGTCAGGATTCAGGCACTGAACCCCTACCGAAAAAATAATTCAGTTTATGGATTTTATGGAAAATTAATTCCGTTTTAAATATACATTTCTAAAAAGTGTAAAATACTTAGGTAAAATAACGCATACATCAGCAAAACGCTCAATTTCCTATACAAATTGAGCGTTTTGTATAAACCAGCTTTTTTCGGGCGGATTTAAGGTCTCAATAAAAACCTGAAACTTTGCCACTTTATTCCCGTTCTTTTTGTCAAGAGAAATGAGTTTTGTCATTGCAGCAGCAAAATTCAGGTAGAAAACTTTATTTTTCTCCGAAAGATTTTTGTTGCGGCTCAGAAATACCCGAAAAGTATTGAGGGCGTTAGTTACATTTTCTATTTCGTCTAAGGCATAATAGGTTTGTATCAGCAGTTTTCGAGCATTAATATCGGTAAGCACATCAGAATAATTTTCCATTTTGGTCAAATATTGCAGCACAAGCGGAAAGTTTTCCTGCGAAAATTGGTATTT
>JAAFHL010000259.1 GCA_013298365.1 Bacteroidota bacterium
GTTTCAAATAGAGATACAAACTTGGTAAAAGTAAAAAATGTGGCTTGGGATTATTTCAAAAAACATACAGATATTTTTGCTTATTCTTTTGAAAATCAAGCAGATACTTTTCATCAAATTACCCATACACCTAATGTGAGTGAGGCACAAGCCTTTTCGCCAAATGGCTATGAAGCATATTTTCTTTCCGAAGAGTCGGGTATGTATGACATTCACCGTTTTAATATTTTTCAGGCTACAAACGAATATTTGACGGGCATAGACCAAAGCATTGACCAAATGCAAATTACTGAAAAACAAATACTTATAACTACTTGGAAAAATGCAAAAAAAGAACTGCATCTTTTGCCTTTTATACAAAACCCTGTCAATCAACCTGCTACAACGACTTTTAGGAGCGAATATTATGTATTATTGGAAACGCAAAAAATGGCGAAATTAGAGGTTCAAAAAATAGAAATACCTGCAAATATAGCGATTACAGACACTTTGATTGTGCCTGACATCAAGGTGAGCGATACTGCTCAAACTAAAATCAGATACTATATTTTTGATGATGATGTGCCTGATAATCATGTGGTTAAAACAAAACAGATGAAAATCATGAATGAACCCATTCCTGCTAAAGAGAATTTGAAAAAAACGCCTTTGGATTGGAATAAAATTTCGGTAACACAGCCTTTTGATGCTACTGCTCGTTGGAGAACGGAGTTTTTGCATCTGAGCTTTGTATATCACCCGATTTCTCGTTTTGGGATTTCTTTGGGCGCAGCTTTTCAAGATTTACAAAACAATCATCGTATAGAAGCGCAAATTGTGCCGTATTTGGGTATGCTGCCCTTTGTTAATTTGGGCAATGCAGATGCCAATATTCGCTATACTTATCTCAAAAAGAAAGCAGATTTTTTTGGGGAAATTGTCGGAAAACAACGTATGTATGTAAGAGAAAGTAGCGGCTTAAGTTTCTTAGATTCAGTGATTTATAAGTACGAACAAGTGAGTGCAAAGGCGGGCGTAAAATATCCTTTGTCGCATTATAGTCATATTGAAATAGATGGAACTTTGCATTTTCTCAAAAAAAATGACTTACGTTTGATTAATGCTATTCCAAATGACCAAAAAAATACGCTTACAAGTGTTGGTATTTCTTATTTTTATAATGATGTGCAGCAAGAAGAAGATTTTCAATATAAAGGCATGATGTTGCAAGCAAGTACAAATTATTATCTTTCTTTGACAAATGCGGAAAGTTCTTTTGGCAACCTTCAATTTTCTGCCCGAAAATATCAACCTTTGTTTAAGCACATTGTTTTTGCGGGCAATTTGCAAAGTAGTTTTTCTTTTGGAAACAAGCAAACCTACTTTATGGGAAATGTAGATAATTGGTTACTAGGCACTTTGTCGAGAGACAGACCGAATCGTCCCGCTTATACAGGTGCAATTTCTACTGATGTAACTGAATTTTCTTTCAATCAGTTTGTGATGCCCATGCGAGGTTTTCGCTTCAATGCACGCAATGGCAACAAATATATTTTGACAAATTGGGAGTTTCGGATTCCACTTGCCCGTATGTTACAAAAAGGTTTGCACACTTCGCCTTTATATACTTGGGAACTCATTCCCTTTTTTGACATGGGAACGGTGTGGAAAGTTGGCAATCCTTTTTCTCAAAAAAATCCAACAGATGTGCAAACCATCATCGCAACACCTGTAACGGTGCAGTTACAAACGCTAAAAAGTCCTTTTCTCTTTGCGCTCGGAACGGGTCTAAAAACGCATTTTATGAATTATACGATTCGGACAGATGTGGCGTGGGGCATAGATGATGGCACTTTTCAATCGCCGCTGATTATGGTGGCTTTGGGAAGGGCTTTTTGATGGGAAACTACCGCCATTCTATCGTTTTATCCCTCCGAAAATAAGTCAATTGCCTTTTGGCATAGTTACGAGAATGTTGTTGAATGAGGGAAATAGCTTTATCAAGGCTGATTTTTCCTTGCAAAAATTCTACCATTTCTGCATAACCTATCGCACGCATAGCCGCCATTTCTGATGTATAACCCATTGAAAGTAAGTTGCTTACTTCTTTCATTAAACCCATGTCTATCATTTGCAAAACACGTTTATCAATGCGCTCATAAAGTTTGTCTCTATCATCTGTCAAGCCTATTTTTATATGCTGAAAAGGCGATTCTTTTTGCTGATTTCTGAAAAAAGAAATGGGTTTTCCCGATGTTCTATACACTTCTAAGGCACGAATTACCCGCACATGATTGTTTCTGTCGATGGTTTCAAAGGTAATCGGGTCAGCATTTTGCAGTTCTGCCAGCAAAAAAGACAAACCTTTTTCTGCAAAATCTTGATTTAATTGTTCCCGAATTTCAGGCGCAATTTCAGGCATTTCATCTATGCCATACCAAACCGCATTTGCATACAAAGTCGAGCCGCCTACCATAATAACCGTATCTTTTGTTTGAAACAACTCCGTCAATTTATCTTCCACAAGTTGCGCAAACTGCCCCGCATTGCAGGTCTCATCGGGATTCAAAAAATCTATAAAATGGTGAGGAACAAGGTCTTGTTCTGCCTTGCTTGCCTTCGCTGTGCCAACGTCCATATAGCGATAAAACTGCCGAGAATCGCAAGAAATAATGTGCGTATTGTGTTCTTGCGCAAGTTTGAGCGAAAGTGTCGTTTTGCCTACGGCGGTAGGTCCGATGATGGAGATGAGTGTGTTTTGTTTCATTCAACTATTCCTGATGCGTTTTTTATGGCTGTATATAGTTCCTGCATTTTAGTTGTTATATCGCTATCAAAAGTATCCCATAAAAATTTATCTTTTTTAAGCATTTCTGAAATGACTCTTGCAACTTTTGTTTTATCAAAAGCCTTAGTATAACGAGCCTCAAACATAGCTTTTTCTACCTGCTCAATAAACGATTTATAGGCTTTTTTGTCATCACTATCTATGAGTTCTTTTAAACCATTATCTACATCAAATTGATTATCTATAATTTCTTTAGGTAATTCTATTTTTGCCGAAGGTTTCATTTTTATCTGGTGGTTAGGATTGGTATTCGTTTGTGTCATATCCGTTTTATATTTTCCTCTATCTGCAAAATCCTCATTATCATCTGCAAAAGTTATTTCATAATCTTCTTTAGCTATTTTATGATATGTGTATAACGCATCAACAAAAATACTTATTGGGATATGATTTTCTAATTCTCTTTTTGAAGTTATCCAAAAAAGTTTTGATAAACTATTAATTGAAGTCTCTATTTTATGATGTAATGCTTTTTTTTCATATTTTATACTTCCATTTACAAGTTTCTTATCGCTATCTATAATAATTGCAAAATTAGGATTTAAAAAAGATAAAATATTTCCAAGTCCTAAAGGTTCTTCAATATCCTTTTCGCTATTTATAATTGCGGTTAATCCCGAGCCACCATATAACATGACAGTATAATCTACACCCATTTGTAATTCACCATTAGAAATACAATTCAAAAATGCCTCAATATAAACCATATCACTTACCCCTTCTACCCAAATAATAAAATTTGCTTGTAGTAGGTCGCTTGTTTTGTAGCCTAATTCCTGCAATAAATCTAACTTATCTTGCGAAAGGGTAATATGCTCAATAATCGTATTTTCATTTTCTTTTGAAAGTCTATATGTGCTTGTATTCGGAATATTGAGGAAAATATTAGAATGAGTTGTAATAAAAAATTGATGCTGCGGAAACTCGTTGATAATCGTTTCTATAAAAAGCCTTTGCCATTTTGGGTGTAAATGTGTTTCTGGCTCTTCTATAAAAACCATCATTTCCTTGTCTGCATTGAGAAATAAAGGGAAAAGTAATAATAAGAGGGCTTGAATTCCATCGCCTAAATCATATATTGGTCTATCATTGTCCTCATTTCCAATTGTAATATGTACAACATCATTGCTACTATCTTCAATTGGTGTTAAAGAAACTTCTTTTCCCTCAAAAAAATGAGTAGATAAAAAGGATTCTATTTTCTTTACAAGTTCTCTGCCTTGTCGTTTTCCTAATAAGTGAGTCCTTAAATCTCTATAAATAGATTGTCCTGTGAAAATAGGAATATTTTTCGGTTGTTTCTTATTATATGATTCGAAATAATCTTTATTGATACGAGAATAGTAAGTATCTCCTCCAGAAACCAAAGGCTTGGTATCTCTTAAAATAGGTATATAAACTTTATGAGCTTCTATATTGGAATTAGTTAGTAAAATATCTTTTATGTCATTGTTAATAGTAAGGTTATTTACAGCAAAAAAGCCAATAATATTCAAGTACATATCAAAAAGGCTAACCTTATTATCCCTGAGAATATCTATTAACTCGTCGTATAATTCAGCAGGTAATAAGGAACTGTAGGTATCTTTGGGATTTAAGGTTGCTATTAATTGGGCTAACTGCCTTACTTTTGAAGTGGATTTATTATTTTCGTTAGGAGAATGTCTTTCTTTTATCATCATAAATATCCCTCTAATCAAGCGGCTCTTGCCCACATTATTATTTCCAACAAAAAAATTGACTTGACTTAAATTTTTGATAAAAGTAAATTCATGCAAATCTTCAGGATATGTTTTACCTTTTTCTCTAAAAATAAAAGCATTGTTATTTGTCAGTTGATAGATTTTACTAATTTCAATTAAAGGTAATTCTTCAATTATGGTATATTCATTATCTGGCATAAAATTCTTGTTATTAAAATTATTCTGCAAGCATCTATACAGACTAATTGTATAAATATCAAGTATATGGATTCTTTCAGAATAGTATTTTGTGTTATTTTGTTAAGCAGAAAGGATAAACAATTCAGGTAAAAACTCTCGAAAAGGAATATGCAAGCATTTGCAATAAATCATAATTTCTTCCAAGGTTGCTTTTCCTTTTTGGCTCTCCAATTTTTCAATGGTTTCCTCGGACAAACCTGTAAGATTCGCTTTTTCGGCTAAAGTAGGTGTTACTAATATGCGTTCTGTGGTTTTTAGCTTTTTCAAGTTTCGTAAAGACTTTTTTTGCAAAAGAAAAGCCTCTTCTTCTTTTTGCTCATCTATTTTTTCTATCTCTTTTAGCGCAAATTCCCCCTTATTTTCCAATAAAAACACACGATTTTCAGCAATGTTTTTCCATTGCTTTAAAGGTATTTTTTGAATTGCTTCTGCCTGTTTTTCATTATAAATATCATTCTTCATTGTCTTCATCACTTTCGCTGTATGCTGTAATAGGAATTATGTTATTATGTTTATCTAAATAGAAAATTACTGTTAAAAGTTCTGCTTTTGTTCGCAATATGTCATTTTTTTGTACATCAACATATCCACTAATGATAAAATGCCCTTCAAATGGTGGGGGCGTTTTTTCCAAAATATAACTTTCTGCACGAAATAACGCATTAATAGCTAAAAAAGAAATATTTCTATTTTTGAACTTAATATTTTCTGCGATATGATTCAAATGTTTGGGTAACCATTTAAAAATAGGTTGCCGCAAAATTTGTTGTATTTCTGTCAATTCATTCATAATTTATATGCAAATATAGTTATTTTTTGAAAAAAAATACTTTTTATTTTCAATTCTACCCATACAATTCCTTCAACAAATCCTGCGACCTCCTATACTCCACAACCTGCTTTCCTGAAATATGAAAAGCCCTTGCAGGGAACTTTTTCAACAACAAATGCTCATGTGTAACCATCAAAATCGCTGTGCCGCCGATATTGATTTTTTGTAAAAGTGCCATGATTTCATCGGTTGTGTCGGGGTCGAGATTGCCCGTAGGTTCATCTGCAATGAGGAGAAGCGGGTCATTTATCAAGGCACGAGCAATGACAACTCTCTGCTGTTCGCCGCCCGAAAGTTGATGCGGCATAGCGGCTGCTTTGTGGGACATGCCTACTTTTAGCAGCAATTCTGTAACCCTTTTCTTGATTTTTTCTTCCTCTTTCCACCCACAAGCACGCAGCGCAAAAGCCACATTTTCAAATACATCTCTATCTGGCAAAAGCTGAAAATCCTGAAAAACAATGCCAATTTTACGGCGAAGATAGGGGATTTGTTCCGCAGAAAGTGAGCTTGTAACCATTTCTGCTACCATAATATTGCCTCGTGTAGGCATCAAATCGGCATAAATCATTTTGAGCAAAGTACTTTTGCCCGAACCTGTTTTGCCTACAATATAGACAAATTCGCCCAAATGCACTTTGAAACTCAAGCTTTCCAAGATGCTTCTTTCCTCAAAACCAATAGAAACTTGGTCGAATTGTAAGATTTGTGTGGTTTGTTGCATATTTTTTTTATTTCACGCAGATTATCGCAGATGAAAGAACGCAGATGAACACAGATAATGTAAAAATCTTTGAAAATCTGTGGTTAAATCTCCGAAAATCTGCGAGAACTTAATTTCGCATAAATCAACTCATCGCCTATTTCTCCATTTTTAATAATTGCTTCTTTATGCGTACACTCATGCACAAAACCCGCTTTTTCCAATACTTTTGCAGAGGCAATATTAAAAGAAAATACGCCTGCAAATATACGATGAATTTCGTAAGTCTGAAACGCATAATCAACAAAAGCCGTAACCGCCGCTGACATAATGCCTTTTCCCCAAAAAGATTCGCCTATCCAATAGCCGATTTCTGCACTTACTCTATGTATATCACTGTTTAACACAATGCCTATTACACCCACCGCCTCGCCTTTTACTTCTATCGCAAAATTGCAGATTGGATTTTGAGACAAAGAAAATTCGATAAATTTCTCTGCATCTTCCAATTTATAAGGATAGGGAAACATGTCCCGCACATTGTTCCAAATATGGATATTGTCTGCATACTTGGCGATGGACTTTGCATCAGATTTTTTGAGGCTACGAATGGTGCAATGTGGAATTTGTATTTTCATTTTCTTTTTGAAGAAATGTTGAAAGATGTGCA
>JAAFHL010000026.1 GCA_013298365.1 Bacteroidota bacterium
GGTACATTTGCCTCCATGAAATTGCGCAAATAAGCCTCTTTCAAAGAATTGTATTGACGTTGAATAAAATCCTTGTCTTTTTTGAGTTGTTTGAACGTTTCTTTGTCGTCCATTGCCTCTGCACCAGGCTGACTGCTATACATGTCTATCAAAGTCCAAATAGATTCGTCTAATTGCGCCGCCGTAGGAATCAATTCAGGATGTTCTTTTTGAAGACGAGTTTCAATCATTTCCCATTTAAAGTTTTCTTGATAACGGGCATATACTTCTTCTACATTTTCAACCGTTACTTTTGAATCTTTTTCAGATTGCAACCATTTTTTCAAAAAATCATCAGGCAGTACAAAAGCATTTATCTCCAATAATTCTTTACGTGCTTTCATGTAAAAAACATCGCCCGATTCTTTTGCCAAACTACGACCAATTTCTTCTTTCAATACAGTCAAAAATTCTTCCTCATTTGTCACTTTATTAGGACCTACAACTTTGTCAAAAAATTCCTGATTCATTTCAGAAGGCAATGTACGGGTAATTCTTTTTACGACAAATACCGTATTTTTTCCTTTAATACTTGCAATATCTTCGTCACTGAATTTGACAGATACCTTCACTTCTTCATCTGTTTCAAAATGCGCAAAAACATCTAAGGCTACTTTTGCCTCTTTTTGTAAGCCTATCAATGCGGTAAAAATATCTTTTTTCACCATATTGTCAGGATTTAGGGTAATCAATTTGCTGATACCGCCCTCAACTACGTCTCCTGCTTCATTTACTTCTTCCAAACGACCAAAAATCCAATCTCCCTCGCCAATCTCTTCTACTTGTTCAGATGTACCAAAACGTTTACGCATTGATGCCAATTCTTCTGTTAAGAAAGCGTCATCAATCTCTACGTTATAATGCGGTAAATCCGTAGAAGGCGTAAGATTCAGTTCAAAGGTAGGCGCAAGCCCAATTTCAAATTCAACACTTACTTCTTTCGTACATTCCAAATCCACATCTGCATCTTCTATATATTTGATAGGCAAAGGTCTGCCCAAAATGTCCAATTTGTTTTCTTCGATATAATTGAAAAGCTCGTCAGAAATCACTTTAGAAATAGTATCCATAATCATCGGTTTACCCGCCATACGTTTTACCATTCCTATAGGAGCTTGCCCTTTACGAAACCCTGGAATATTTGCTTTTTTTGCATATTCTCTCAATTCTTTATCTACTTTTGGTTTGTAGGTAGTTGGACTTACAGCTACAGTAAGTATTGCATTTACGGAATCTTTGTAATCAGCTTGTACGCTCATATTTCAGTTATCAGTTATCAGTTATCAGTAAGTTATGTTGATAATGCTGTTTTGGTGGAAAGTAAATATAGCTAAAACAAAAAAAACAGCCGCTTTCGAGGCTGAATTTTTATGAGTGCGGGCGGAGGGACTTGAACCCCCATGCCTTGCGGCGCTAGATCCTAAGTCTAGTGCGTCTGCCAATTTCGCCACGCCCGCTTTATTTGGCTGCAAAGGTAAGAACTTTTTTCAGCTAAAAAAATAAAAATTCAATTTATTTATAAAAAAAATTATTTTAGGCTGATTTCAGCTAATTTTCTCTTTTTTTCTTTGTGTTTCTTTGCGGCTCTGCGCTAAAGTTGGCGATACTGCGCTTAGCAGCCAACATTATTAGTACCTTTTTCGGCACAACTCCAAAAATCTTAAAAATTGCTTTTCAGCCATTCATTTAACGTCAGAATTGCCCATAGCTCACCTGTAAAATCTGCTTTTTGTCCTTTGTGTGTGGCATACATTTCTTGACATGTTGTTTGGGATATATATGCAAAAATAGGGCTGTCTTTTTTTTGTAAAAAATCCCACATTTCCTGATTCTTTCCTGCTTGAATCCATTTCCCAAAAGGAAAGGTAAAACCTTCTTTTTTTCTTTCCACAAAAATATCTCCGTCATATTTGCGCAGCAAGTCTGCTAATAAATATTTTCTCCCTTTCTTAATTCGCTCATTTGCAGAAATTTGAGATACATATTTTATCAATTCCACATCTAAATAAGGCATTCGCATTTCCATGGTATTGCGCATACATTGCACATCATTGAGCATCAAAATGTCGGAAATAAGGTATTGATGAATGTCCGCTGAAAGTGCTTCTTCCAAATTTTCTACCTGCAAAAACGGATAATCTGGGCTTTGCAAGTGTCGAAAGCCTGGCAAAGACGTAAATTGCGCAAAGGTTTCGCTGGGCGAATCGTACAAAGAAGCAGTCAATTTGCGGAAAAGCTGGAAAGATTTCCGCAAAAAATGCTCACTTCCCGTAGGCAAAAGTTCGCCCATTTTGCGCAAAACAGGAAACAAAAAACTTGCCTTACGAAATTGCGTGAGATAGCGATAAAATGCCAAATGCCGATTGTAACCCGCAAACCATTCGTCTGCCCCTGCGCCCGAAAGTACAACTTTGACGGACTTTGCCGCTTCTTTGCTCAACAAAAAAGTCAAAATAGCCGCACTATCTGCAATAGGTTGGTCCATATTTGCCACAAAATCAGGGATTTCCGCCATCATTTCGGGGCTTATACACATTTCTGTATGTGCGGCATTGCCATATTTTTTTGCTGCCAAACGAGCATAATGATAGTCTTCTGAGCCAAAAGCTGCATCTTCGGGGCGATTGATAATGGAAAACGTAGGCACATTTCCCAAATTATGCTTTTTAATCATCGCCAATAACAAAGTGCTATCTATCCCCCCACTCAAAAATAAACCACAAGGCACATCTGCAATGAGATGTCGTTGAATGGCAGATGCCAATATTTCTGCTAAATCCCCCTGCGAAACTGTCTTTTGAAGGGGGGGGAGGTAGCTTTTTATGCTTATTTTTTCATTATAAAGTCGCCTTATCCATTTTCCTTCTTCCAATTCGTATATATTTTGGAAAAAAGTTTGGGGTTTACGGGCATATTTAAAGCGTAAATAATGCGGAATTTGGACTTCATTCAACTTTTTTTCTACCAAACCTGCCGCCAAAATGCCTTGAATTTCGGAGGAAAAAAGTAAATAATGTTCATTTTCGACAAAATACAAAGGTTTCATGCCGCTTCTATCCCGAGCCGCCCAAAGTTCGCCTGTTTCTCCATTCCAAAACACAAAAGCAAACATGCCATTGAGTTTTTCCAAACATTTTTCGCCCTCCAAAATCAGCAAATGAAACAAAACTTGCAGGTCAGAATGGGATTTGAGTTTGATATTTTTTTCGGCAAGAAAAGGAATAAAATCCTGAAAATTGTAAATTTCCCCATTAAAAATCAATACATATTTGCCATCATCAGACACAAAAGGCTGATTGGAAATATCGCTTGTATCTATGATTTTGAGGCGGTTATGCCCAAAATGAAGCTGTTCTTTTTGATAATCCACCACATATACAGTAGAATTTTCTCGCCCTCTGTGCAAGGTACGCAGATTCATTTGCTTGATAGCGGTTGTATCTGCTTTTTTGTTTTTGTATAAAATAAAATTGATGCCACACAAAGCCGTAAAAATAAAATATTGCTCGCAGATGAACGCAGATGGAAGCGCAGATTTACGCAAATTAGGGCTTTTATCTGCGAAAATCTGCTTTTATTTGCGAAAATCTGCGAGAACCTACATTTAGTAGATTAAAGATAGGGCTTTTTTACTTATTTTTCAAAAAATGTATCATTATCCGCTAAAATCTTGTTACTTTTGTAACATCGTTAATACAACATATATAATATGGGAATCGTCATATCTATCGCAAATCATAAAGGGGGCGTAGGCAAAACAACTACCGCAGTCAATCTCTCCGCAGGACTATCTCGTTTGGGCTATAAAGTATTGGTCATAGACAGCGACCCGCAAGCAAATGCCACTTTTGCGCTGGGGCTTGGCAAACAAGAAAAGAATCTGTATCAAACCCTTGCTTTTCAAGATGCGATTTCAAAGGCAATTATTCCTGTCAATCAGTTGGAAATTGTGCCGTCTTCGGTGCATTTGGCAGCTTTTGAAAAAAACAATGAGATTGGGAAGGAGTTTATTTTGCAAGAACAACTATTGGAAGTTAAGGACAATTATGACTTTATTCTCATAGACTGCCCGCCATCTTTGGGCGCATTAACGGTTTCGGCACTTACAGCAAGCGATTATGCCCTGATTGTCTTGCAACCTGAGCCACTTTCTATACAAGGAATGACCGAGTTCGTGAAGATTTTGCGCACCGTAAAAACCCGTATGAATCCAGACTTAGACATTTTGGGATTGTTGGTAACGAGTTTTGACAGCCGCACCAAACTGCACAAAGAATTGTTGGAATATTTGGAAAAAGAATATAAAGACATGGTTTTTAAGACCAAAATTCGCAGCAATATTTCTATTCCCGAAGCGCAAAGCATGGGGCAAGACATTTTTCAATATGCGCCAAATTCGCCTGGCAGCGAAGATTATTTTTCCCTGACAAAAGAGCTTGTGGCGAGGGTTACAGGAGACTAACTATTTATTCCATCATCGTAGGTAGATTACAACTATGGCAAAACAGACAAAAAGATTTTTAGATTCGATAGGAGCTGCCCTGCGTGAAAACGTTGTGGAGGAAATTATGCTGGAAAGAAAGGTGATTCCCAAGCGTAAATTAGGTTTTTTGGATATGCTTGATGGCGGCGGCTTAGATAGCGAAGCCTTAGAAGTAGTGATGCCTTCGAGGGAAATGGTGAAAAGACAAAAGGAATTTGCTGCAAATTTACCAAGCAAAAATATAATGCCTACAACAAAGGTAAAAGCCCCAATTAAGCGTTCGCTAAAAACGGTAGAGTATAGCGCAGAAATTTATACAGAATTGTTGGAGAAATTGAGAGATATAGCCTCTTTTCGTAAAATATCTATCAATGAGCTGTTTAATCAAGCCCTCAATGACTATACCGAGAAGTATTGGAATATTACGATGAGTTCTGATGAATAAACGAATGCTGGCAGCGCGCCACCCTTTCCACTTTTGGTAAACAGGGTGCTACGCTGGCAGCGTTGTGTATGACTAGAATCCAAAAACTACTCCTACTTGACTGTATCCCACCAAAATGCCATTACCTCCTTTTACATTGCTTGGCAAAGTTTTCCCTTCAGAAAAAGTACCATCAAATCCTCCTATAGGTTGATGTGCTATAACATTTTGATAATCATAAAATTGCTTATTGATAGACGCTATAGATACTTTGATGCTATCAAAACGCCCGTCATAATCACTTGTTTCTGTTTTTATTTCGATTGGAAATGAGGGGAAACTTTGACATTCATCTGAAAAAATAAAGCTGGCATACATACCATAATTATCTGCACCACAACTATTTATATTCTTGACCACCCATGTTTGATTAGGATATTTGACGATTCCATCTTTATATCCACGAAAATCTACCCAATAATAATCGTCTTTTAGGGTTTGTGTAATGATAAAAGTCATTTTGGCAACAACAGCACGATTTGTACTTATAAAAATAGAATCCTGAAAGTTGGCAGATGTTAGTATTGGCATTTCGGGAATGTATTCCATTTCTGTTTCTACACTTGACAGCCCTTCTGCTGTAACCTTTATTTTATAGCCCTTCCCTATTTTGGGTCTAAATTGGCTGGGAGAACGATATATACCCTTTTGTGTATGTAATAAGTTTTCAATTTTTATGCTATCTTCCCACAACTCTACATAAGCATTAGAGATAATTATTTTTTCTATCCCTATTTCTTTTCCGACAGGAATACTTCTAAAAACACTCACTTGTACAACACTATCTGGTGTCAGTAGCCCATTTAGCACAATTTTATCTCCTTGATAAGGAATTTCATAATCTACCACTTTGCTACAAGAGGCTAAAAATAAAAATGTTATAAAATATATTAATAATTTCATTTTACAAATAATTTAGAATTTGATAGAATAAGAGATATAAGGTAGAATAGGAAATAGTACCTGTTTTTTGATTTGTGAGGCATAGCCTGTCAAAATAGGCTGAGATAAATCCCCATTATCCGTTGCCCATTTTTGGATATATAGAAAAAAAGTATTGAGGTGATTGTAAACATTATAAGCCCCAAAAGACCAAATGGCAGGGCGATTCTTTTGTCTTGTTTGAAATTTCTTTTCAAAACCAATATCTAAGCGATGATAAGCAGGAAGTCGCACATTATTTCTGCCAGCATACACATATTCGGGGTTTCCAGTCAAGCCTGTTTGTATCGCAATAGGCAGCGTTGTGGGGCTACCTGAAGCATACATCCAAGTAGTAGAAAATGTCCATGTAGGAGAAATAGCGTATGAACCTGTTATATTTAGGCTATTTCTGCGGTCATATTTGGCAAAATACCATGCACCACTATCAATACTGCTAAATTTTCGCTGATTCCAAGCCAAAGTATAAGCTATCCAACCATTCCAACGACCTTGTTTTTTGTGCGCAAATACTTCGATACCAGATACTTTTCCTACTCCTTGTTTCGCAACAATATCTTGCCACGAAAGATTAAATTGCTCCAAAAAATTGCTACCACTTTGATAATCTATTAAATCGGTAAGATTTTTTTGATAGGCTTCTATCGAAAATTCGATGGCTTGTTTGGCGAAATATTTTGAGATACCTATAGAAAATTGCGTTGCTCTTTGTGGGGGAACTTTGTTTGTGCATGGTACCCAAATATCATTAGGTAAGCCTATTCCATTGTTAGAAAGTAAATGCAAATACTGTTTCATACGGGAAAAAGAGGCTTTCAGATACCATTCTGCGGGAAGTTTGAGGCTCAAAGTAGCACGAGGCTCAAGGGAGGTATAGGTTGTATCCTGAATATGGAATGCAGAACCTCTAAGTCCTATATTTGCACTGAAATAGGTAGAAAAATGTATTTCATCTTGCACGAAAAGGGCGTATTCTTGGGCATACAAAGGTTTAGGGCTTGCAGGAATTGCGACACTATCTATTTCAGCAGAAGATTGTAGTTGAAAAGCACTTGGTTTATAAATATGAAAAATAGCCTCAGTCCCCGCCTGTATTTCTTGACGAGAAGAAGGAACATATTCTATCATACTTTTCAAAGTTATATCTTGAATCCCCGAATATATTTGTGTCTTTTCGGTAAGCGAAATCGTTTTTAATCCATCTTTTTCTTCTGTATGTGTTTGACTTTCTGTTTTATAGTGATAGTTTGTATAGCCTATAATAGATTTCCAAAAAGTGCGTTGATGAATTATTTTATTATAGCGAATGGCTGCCGTTTGATTTCCCCATTGTAGCCCGTACTTTTCATAAGTATTTTTTGCTATATTTTTAGCATACCAAAAATCATTGCCCATGTATATACTCAACAATAATTGACTATTATCTTTGAATGTATGATTTACTTTAGCATTGACATCATAGAGCCAATAATTAAATTGATTCGCATTTTTATTGAGCATAAATGGTAGTAAAAATAAGCTAAAATACGAACTCCTTGCCGAAAACATATAGGAAGAAATACCTTTTTTGATAGGACCTTCATACAAAAGCCGAGAAGAAACCATACCTATACTCAAATCCACATTGCGTTTTTGCTTATTCCCTTCTTTCATCGTAATATCCACAATCGAAGAAAGCCTTCCCCCATAACGAGCAGGAAAAGAACCTTTGTATAAATCTATATTTTTGATAGCATCTGGATTAAATACAGACAAAAAACCAAATAAATGCGATACATTGTAAACAGTATTTCCATCTAATAAGATAAGATTTTGGTCGGGGCTTCCTCCTCTTACCCACAAACCTGTAGTACCTTCCATACCCATAGAAATGCCTGCTGTCAATGCTAATGCCTTAAGCAGGTCTTTTTCTCCCAAAAAAGAAGGAACAGCTTGTAATTGTGAGATAGGAATCGTAACACCACCCATTTGAGTTTTTTGTATTTGTGTTTCCCCATTTGACTTTATTTCGATATCAGAAGTAGTAACTATTTGTAAATCAATATTTAATATTTCATTTTTTTGGAATGAAAACATATTTCGATAGCCTTTGTAAGAAGCATAGTCAGCTTTCAAAACCTGCTCTTTTCCTCCTAAATTTAAGCTATAAAAGCCATATTCGTTGCTAATTGTACCTACTTGTGTAAGAGAATCATAAACACTTACCCCCACGATTGCTTCTTGTGTTTCAGCATCTCTGACAAAACCACTTATCACAAAATTTTGCCCCCATACCACAAAATGTAATAATACAAAAAATATAAGAAAACTTGTGCTTTTTTTCATAGAAATTAACATAAAAACGAAGCACATTTCTGTTTATGCAGAAACGTGCTTCTTGAGATTGTATGCTGCTATAAATTAAAAAATTAATTGCGTGAAGACATTGATATTTTGTCCATTATCGTCACGTTTTGCGGTATGTGTTAGATGAACATTACACCCTGTTGAGTAGCATGAATAACCACTAAAATGAGTAGTAAAAGATGTTCTATGATCGACTTCTTTAGTATAAGAACTTGTATTATTCTGTGAACCTGTAGGACTAGTTAATGAGGTTGATGTTTCCGCACAATCGACATCAAGTGCTACAGAACCTGTTCCTACCACGGATAGTTTCGTAGAATTGGCTGCCCACCATATTCCTGTTAGTCTTCTTTGATGTTTCGTTTCAGATACTATAGCAGAGTGCGTAAATAGATTGTCTATATCCGTAAATTCATCTGTAACCCAGCTTTCTCCTCTTACTCTTTTGTAGGCAGAGCCATGCCAATAATAGTTATAACTTAGCGACCATGTTCCTCGAATTTTGTTCTCCAAGTTTCTTATATTGACTATTTTAATATTTGGTAATGAGTTATTTTCATTTGCATTAATTAGTTCGGAATATTGTGTTTTTGTAAAATTAGCCATTATAATTTTTTGCGTTTTTGTGTATCTAACCCCTACATTTCCAACTTTCATAACGCCATTTGCATCTACAAAGTTTGCAATAATACCATTAAGCGTTTTAATATCAGCTTCTACACTACCATCAGTATCTCTATTAAGTTCCAAAAAGTGTTCATACTTGCTAATATCCCCTGTTCTGCCTATTATTTCACGTTCAGTTTCTGAAATAGACTCATATGCGTCTTGCATAGAAACAAAACCAGAAATTTGCTTTTTCCATGTTCCAATTTTTTCAGGATGTGCCAATATATCAGCATAAATATTTTGAAAATGTGCTTCATCTTCAAACACCAAATACCCATTTTCAAGAGTAGGATTTCCATACACTTTTTGGGCTGGCGTTGTAGTATTTGTAGCATCAGCCACAGGTTTCACGCTTTGACGACCACAACTCAAACATACAAATGTGAGTAGTAGCAAAATAATTCCATACGAATTTTTCATTGTTTAAAATGTTTGTAGGTAAATAAAATAGCAAACGATTTTGGGCTTCAAAAACCATGATGCGCACTCTGGGTTGAGTTCCATTACGTTATTGAGAACAAATATAAATACATAATACGAAAAAAAAAAAATACATTAAACAAACTAATTTACTACATCTAAACTACATACTCATTCCTCTATATTCAAAAAACGTTCTATTTATTCCTATAAAAACATTGCTTCCCTTCTGCGAAATTACTATCTTTGTAGCCAAATACAGCAGCAATATGGCACAAAAAAAACTTGGCGTTGGGATTCAATCTCTTTCTCATTTTCGGGAGGGAAATTTAGTATATGTAGATAAAACGGAAAAAATCTATGAACTGATGCAAGTTTGGGGCTATCCTTTTATCATTCGCCCACGCAGATTTGGCAAGTCGCTTGCCTTAGATACAATTGCAGCCATATATGAAGGCAAAAAAAACTTATTAGAAGGTACTTGGATTTATGACAAAATAGACTGGGAAACCATAAAACGCCCTGTTTTGCGTATAGATTTTACGCAAATCGAGTATAATGCTTGTTCCTTGGAGCAAGGATTAGTGGATTATTTAAGTGATTTGGCGAAAGGCTTAGGCATAAATGTTGAACACAAATCAGCAAAAGAATTATTTAGAAAATTAATAGAAGTTTTATCTCAAACAAGCGAAATAATCATCATCATAGACGAATATGAAATGCCTGTAACGGATTTTGTGGAGAAAGAGGATGAGAAATTGCAGCAAAACATAGATACTTTGAAGAAGTTTTATGGCACAATGAAAGGCATGTCGGGCAGTATTCATCGTTCTTTTATTACAGGCGTATCAAAAATTGGCAAAATTGGGGTTTTATCCGACCTGAATATGCTCAATGACTTGACACTTGATGAGCGTTTTAGCACCCTTTTTGGCTATACAGAAGCCGAATTGCGCCATTTTTATGCGGAATATATCACAGAAGGGGCAAAAAAACAGCACAGCACAGAATCCGAATTTTTAGCAAAAATCAAAAAATACTATAATGGCTATTCATGGGACGGGATTGAAGAAAATAAAGTTTATAATCCCTTCTCTGTTGTCAATTTCTTTCAAAGTTTTACATTTGAAAACTACTGGTTTGAAACGGGTACACCTACTGTTTTGGTAAGAGGTGCAAGAAAACAGCAAATCACCTTGGAAGAAATGGAGCATATTGAAGCAAGTGGAAACCTGCTCAAAAGTGCTAATTTGAAAGAATTTTATAGCCTTTCCCTTTTGTTTCAAGCAGGCTACCTTACGATTAAAAAAGTAGAAACTTGGGGTGGCGAAAATTCCTATATCTTAGGTTTTCCGAATCAAGAAGTGAGAGAATCATATGCCTCACATTTATTGACAGAGTATGTGGGCAAAAGTTGGGCAGAGGTGGATTATACGATTGCACATAAACTGAAAATACACTTAGAAAAAGAAGAACTCAAACAAGCTTTTCAAGTCTTTGCACCTGTTATCGCTTCTACAGGCTATGATATTGTGAAATTCACAGAAGGCTATTTTCATACCATCATGCACGTGCTTATGTATAGCACAGGTATGGCTATTTTTTCCGAATTGCAAAGTGCGCAAGGGCGGCTTGACACGATTTGTATAGGGCAAAATGCCATTTATATTTTTGAATTTAAACTTGACGAAACCGCAAAAGTAGCCTTGTCTCAAATCAAAAGACAAAAATATGCTACCCCTTATTTACTCGAAAATAAAAATATCTACCTTGTAGGCGTAAACTTCGTTTCGGCTGACAAAAAAATAAATGAGATTTTGGTAGAAAAATGGAATGGAAAACGTTTTTTGAAAGTGAAGGGAGATTTTACGCCTGTGGTTTTTTGAGGCTAAGGAGCGTCCTACCCTTGCTACTTTTGGTAAACAGGATAGGACATTATCCGATTTTTTTGTTAATGTTGCTTTAATAATTCAAGCAGCTCCCTTTGCGAAGTATGTGTTTTGTCATCAGCATACCATTTGTGCAGCACATCTGCATAATCTACACCTTCTATGGGATTTGCTTTCAATTCTACTACCAACTTTTGCGCAGCCGCAGGACGTGGTCCCCATGTTGCTGTGATGCCAAAGTCCGCAGCTAATTGTATCAACTTAGGAATAGATTTCCCGCCATTTGTTAAATGTGCATCTATCAAATCTGGATTTTCATCACGATAAGCAATGCGCAAATCTATCATGCCATTTGAGGCAGCCGCTATGCCATGCAAAATAGGCATAATTTGCGAAGCATCGCCGCACCAATGTTCGCTAATTACCAACCAGTTTACTTTTTTGGGTAAATTAGCGAACATTTCTGCGATTTCAGGACTTAGTTTAAAAGTTTTTGCAATGCGTTTGCTACGTTGCAAACTCATCGGAATATATTGCGAATAGGGACGTTCTACCTGATGTTCAACATCATGTATCATGCTTTCCATATACGCCTCGTAGCTGATTCCTTTTTCAAAAAATAACGCGTAATCTGCTGTATTTAATTGCGTTACGATAGTTTGATGGTTCATAATTAATAAAATGTTTTGCCGTTTTTTGCCATTCTTCTCAACAAAGCCGAACAACGATAACGGTCTTCTCTATATTCGTTGTATAATTCGTCTATGGTTTCCACGACTTTTGCAATGCCGATTTCATCTGCCCATTGTAGCAAACCTTTGGGGTAATTTACGCCTTTTGTCATGGCTAAGTCTATGTCTTGTGCTGTGCCAATTTGGAACAAAACGGCATCAGCCGCCTCATTTATGAGCATGGCTAAGATTCTGTTTTTGATATAGTTTCCTAAGTCTTCATCTTGTGTAGCCGCTAACTTTGGTGCATCTTCGGCATAATTGTAAAAACCTCTGCCTGTTTTTCTGCCAAAATAGCTGGCTTCAAATAGGCGTTTTTGCGAAAAAGAAGGCTTGAAACGAGGTTCATAGAAAAATTGTGTCCACACAGATTCCGAAACCCGATAATTTACATCAGAACCAATAAAATCTATCAAGGTAAAAGGACCCATTCTAAATCCGCCCAAAGTTGTCATTGCCCAATCAATTGTGGCAATGTCTGCAATGCCTTCCTCCATTATCCGAATTGCCTCGCCATAATAAGGTCTTGCCACTCGATTGACAATAAAACCAGGCGTATCTTTGGTTAAAACACCTTTCTTTTTCACTTTTTGCACAAAATGCAGGGCTTTTTCTGTTACATTTTCGGCAGTTTGTACCGCAGGAATGATTTCTACCAATTCCATCAATGGCACAGGATTGAAAAAATGTATGCCTACCACACGTTCCGCATGTTGACAAGCCGCAGCGATTGAGGCAATTGAAAGTGAAGAGGTATTTGTCGCCAAAATACAATTCTTGCCTACTATTTTCTCCAAATCTTGAAAAACAGCTTGCTTGATTGCCAAATCTTCGATAATGGCTTCGATAACCATTTCACAATCTGTAAAATCACTGATTTGTTTGGCAAAATAAATACGTCCTAAAATATTTGCCATTTCTTCTGCCGAAATTTTGCCTTTTTCACTCAATTTCAACAAAATAGCTTGGAGGTTTTGTTTTGCTTTTTCCAAGGCTGTTTGATTTGCATCAAAAATAATGACCTCATACGCTGCCGTTGCAGCGATTTGTGCGATACCCGTTCCCATCGCACCACTTCCCAAAACGCCTATTTTCATAATATATATGTGTGAACTGAAATAACTGTGAAAGATTATTGCCATTCAAAAGGATAACTTATCGTTGCTTTTTCATCTTGAATTTGCAAAATGTATTTCCCTTTTCCAAAACTACTAATGTCTATGTCTTGTTCATATTTTTCAGAACTTGTGCGGATTCTGCCCGAAAGAAGTTCCTCTTTTGCAACATTTAACACAGATAACACAAAAGCCATTTCTTTGCTGCTTTGAAAAGAAACATGCACAGTGCCATTTGCTTGCGCCTTGACCGCTAATGCCCCGACCCTTTCCAAACCGCTTACATCGCTGCTATTTTTGACTTCTATTTTTTGCGTGATATTTTTGGCGCATAAGCCATTTGACACCGTAAGTTTTACATTATACGTTCCCGATTTTGTATAAACATGATTGGCTTGTTGCAAATTGGAACTTCCGCCATCGCCAAAATCCCAATTCCATTGCGTAGCGTCTAAGGTTTTGTCAGTAAAACGCACAAAACCCGCCTCTTTTGCCAAGTCTATCACAAGCGGAAAAACCTCAATTTGTGGTGCAATAAGTTGTGTATTTACTGCAAAATAAGCCGTATCTTTACAACCATGTTCATCTGTTCCCACCACACTATATACCGCATTTTTTTGCGGACTAACACTTGCTCTGTCCCCCGTCATTACGCTCATATTCGGAGCTGCCAACCATTCATATTGACTGCTCCCTTTTGCTTGTAGGGTAAGCGTTCCGCCTTCACATACAGCCGTTTGTGCAGCTACAATTTCCACTTGTTTTGGCGGAAGAACAACCACATTCACCTCACCTGTACGAGGACAGCCATTTTCATCCCACGCATTGATTTGGTACAAAGTAGTATTTTGGGGTTTGATGCTTATTTTTTTGGCGGTAATTTCTTTGATAGGCACACCTGTTCCCCAACGAGAATTGTAGGAAGTGAGTGCTTCTAAGGTTACGCTTTCGCCCAAGCAAATAATAGGTGCTTCGGGTTTGATGACAATGGGCTTCATTTGATTGACACGCAAGGTGATGCTCGATTTACTTGTGCAGCCATCTTCGGCTGTGGCATGTACAACATACGTAATGTCCGCAGTAGGATTCGCCACGACTTTGTTTCCTTTATTCGTGTTGAGATTGGAAAAAGGATACCATTCATATTCTGCTGCCCCTGTTGCGGTAATCTGTGTAGCCATACCCACACACAAAGTAGGCAAATCGGCTTTTAGTTGTACAGGTGCGGTTTCAGATGCACCGATTGTTACGCTTGCCGTATCTTTGCAACCATTTTCATCTATGCCTAAGACATGATACGTTTGTGTGGTGGTAGGAAAAGCAGTAACCCTTTTGCCAATGCTTGCGCTTAGCCCTATGGCTGGCGACCAAGAATAAGTTCCTGCCCCAAAAGCCTCAATCATTACCTGTTCGCCTTTGCATAAGAGCGCAACAGGTGGGTCTAAGGTAAGGCGAGGACGGCGGAAAACGCTTATTTGCACCTCTTTTTTCATAGAACAATTCAAAGAGTCGGAGGCAACTAACTGATATTTTCCTGATTTTCGGGGGGTCAAGGTCATGCTCGGTCCCGATTTGCTCAAATCATTTTCGATAGAAGACCAATAATGTTTTTCACCATTTACAGCTTTCAAAGTGATGCTTTCTCCTTGACAAACACGAGGATTTTCGGGTAAAATATTGAGTATCATACCACTTTTTTTGACAGGTATCAAAATAGATTTGGACAAACTACAACCATTGGGCATGGTAGCTTTTACGGTGTAAGTCGTGGAATCTGTGGGCGAAGCGACTACATTATTGCCAGATGTTTCATCTAAGCCAAAACTGGGAGACCATTCAAAATTTTCTGCGCCAAGCATGGACGTACTTAGGTTTGCACTTTCGCCAAAACAAATATAAGGTTTATCGGCAGAAAGCAGCAAACGAGGCATATCTTGTATGAAAATTGCTTTTTGTTTGCGTAAAGTATCACTTTGATTGCAACCTTCTACAATCAACGACACACTATAGTTTCCTCCTTTTTTGTACATCACTTTGGGGTTTTCTTCGGTAGAAAAAGCAGGGTTTCCGCCTTCAAATTCCCAAAAATATTTACGGGCATTGACAGAACTATCCATAAATTGAATCGCCTGCCCAACACAAAAATCTCCATTTTGTATATAGGTGAAATTTGCAATAGGTTTCAAAACTTGTAAAGCATGAACCTCGATTGTATCAGGAATCATTGGGCAGTTTTGGACGTCTAAGCCCGTAGCCATCAAAAGGGTGTTTTTCTCTGGTGTGATAGTAAAACGCTCCGTAGGGCTAATTGCCTGTGTAGTAAGGTTTTTCCATTCGATATTTTTGCCTTTTGAGACAGAAAAAGTAATGGGTTCATTTTCACACACTGCATACTCTTTGGCTTGAATATGCAGTTTTTCGCTTTTTTTCACCTCTATCGGCACCGTCAAAGTG
This sequence comes from Bacteroidota bacterium, assembly GCA_013298365.1. Classification (GTDB taxonomy): domain Bacteria; phylum Bacteroidota; class Bacteroidia; order J057; family J057; genus JAAFHL01. The sequence goes on from JAAFHL010000026.1 coordinate 15,573, forward strand.
TCTTTACAACCTTTGTCGGAACTGCCAATTAGGTAATAATTTTGGCTAATTGTGGGCGAAACCGTAAATACAAAACTGCCCGAATTTTCATTTTTATCCTGCGACTCCCAAAAATAACTTTGCGCACCAGAGGCTCGCAAGGTTACACTACTGCCTTCGCAAATACTTGGATTTGCAGGGGCGCAACTCAATTTTGGCAAAGAATATACCTTTATTTCTACCTCGGCAGTGTCTTTACAACCCGCCTCATTTGTGCCTATGGCAGTGTATTTAGTCGTTTTTAGGGGCGAAATATTCAATATTCTGCCTTCTGCATTTTTGTCCCAAATATACGAAGTTGCGCCACTTGCTTTTAATTGTAGGCTATTTCCTTCACAAATGCTACTTGCCGAACTTTGTATCGTAACAGTAGGTCGCCTTTCTACATATACAGGCACAATTTTGGTAAATATGCAGCCATTTGGCGTTTTTAGACTAAGGTTGTATTTAATCGAAGAGGTAGCATTTACCGAAAGGGTAGCGGTATTGGAAACGATTTTCCCTGCTGTATTTTTCCATGTATATTCTACACCGCCACTTGCCAATACATTTGCTACCTGCCCATCACACACTTTTGTTACAGGGGGCTGAATCAGAATGTCTTTTTCTACTTTTACATCAATGTTAAAACGCTCCGTAGTAGAGCAACCGCTATCGCCTAATGCCACAACTTCATAGCTTTTTGGAAAAAATAAGGTATCTTTAATACTTGAATCATTTGACTCTCTGTCTCCATAAATCCACAAATAATACGTCCCCCCTTTTACGTTGATATTGAGGGCGGTGCCTGGGCAAACTTCTTTGGGAATAGGTGAAAAGATAATTTTGGGCGCAGGCTTAACCCTTATTACTTGTTTTTTGGTCAAAACAGATTCTCCCGAAGCATTTGTAGCCGTAAGGCTTACCTCATATTCACCTGGCGTTTTATAGCTTACAACGGGGTTTTGTGTGGTATCAGAAGGACGAAAAGCACCTGGAAAAGACCAAAGCCATTTTGTAGGTTTATTGGTCGTTTTGTCGGTAAAGCCTACCATGTCTCCTGTACAAATATCGGGTCTATCTGGCTCAAAATCTATGTTGGGCAAAGGCAAAGGCGTAGAAGAAAGCTTGATATTGTCCAAATATAAATTATTGCCATAGCCATTCATGCACACAAAAGCAATTTGTACCCTTGTATTTGCATCATATCGGCTCAAATCTATGGTTTCTGTGCGCCAATCTTCGGGTTTAGGATTATAAAGGTCTTTGTTTTGGGCATCGGCAGCCAATTTTTTGCCCGATTTATAATAAATAGCATGAAACGTTCGCCCATCATCAGTGGAAAGATAAATGCCTAATGTATCAGAATAGTTTTCATTAAAAAACTTGTAAGCTATGTCAAAAGAAAGCTGCGTTTGCGAGCCTGTGGAAAAATCTAAACTTGGCAGCATAAAATAACTCCTTGCACCTGGACGATTGTTGATATAATTATTTATCCAAATAGCTCCCGAACTTTTGCCATATCCCCCCAAAGTATTGGCAATTTTCCAAGTATTGTTCCAAGTATTTGCTTGTATATGTACATTTTTATTTTTGTTATCAGGCTCAAAATCAACGATTAAAGGCAATTTTTCTCCTTTTCCATAAATAGTAACATACTTTTCGATGGTTTCTGTTTTTGTCCCAAAATCATTGCTTAACGATAGTGAAACCGCATATTTGCCCGGCTTATTGTAGAAAACAACAGGGTCTGCCTCTGTAGAAGTTGCAGGATTTCCGCCCACAAAAGTCCATTTTCGGTTACGATTTTTGCCTTTGCTGATGTCTTTAAATTTTACGGTCAAACTTTGGCTGCCTACCGAAATATCCGAAATAAAGATAGGCGTAGGTGGAATCGTAAGGGGTTTTGCCGCAGGGGACTTACCTAATTCTTTTCTGCGGGGGCTATTTTCCAAAACCGTCCATATCCGCTTTTTTTGGTCTGAAGAAAACATAGCCATACATTTATCATCTGTATAATCCATAAAATTCTCCACCATTGCAGTATCTTTGCAGCCTTTTACGCCTATTTTGCAGCCAAAATTGGGATTTCGAGTAAGGGGGGTATCATCGCAATAGTCATCTGCCGCACAATCGCCCAAGCCATCACCCCAAATATGGCGCAAGCCCAGCCAATGACCAATTTCATGCGTAACCGTTCTTCCTTTGTCAAAAGGCGGCGCAACCGTCCCTAATGTACCAAATGCAGCCGAAGTAATCACAACACCATCGGTAAAAATCGTTCCTATATCGGCTGGAATACCCTCTAAGCCCGAAGATTGCGGAAATTGAGAGAAGCCCAAAACGCTATTGTTTATATAACAAACCCAAATATTGAGGTATTCCGAAGTATTCCAAATGGTATTGGGTTTGATAACTTCATTGATGTATTTTTCGGAAAAAGGAGAACCTGCCATAGAAATCCTATCAATGCCATCTGTAGGCTTGCCTTTTGGGTCTCGTGTTGCTAACTTAAATTCTATACCTACATCTGTCGAAACTTTGCGAAAACGGCTTTGTATATTGACTGTATCAGGATTCAAATGGCGATAATCGGCATTTAATACTTCGATTTGAGAAAGAATTTGTTCCTGAGAAATATTTTCAATGGGATTGCTATAAATGACATGTACTACCACAGGAATGGTAAAAATCTCTCCCGATTTGGCAATCATCGGGTCAGCTTCTATGCTTCTTTGCATCCATTTTTCAAACTGATTGTTGGATTCACCTCGCATAAAAGCTTTTCTTTTTTCTTCTACTTCCACAGAGGCACACACCCGCTTTGTGGGCGGCGTAGGTTGATAATCGGGATTAAATTTGATAAAATCATACAAGGGATTCGTAATTATACGAAGGTTTAAGGTTTTGTTTTTGTCGCCACCATGTCCTTCGGGTGGCAATGCCTGCGAAAAGACAAATCCACAAATATGTGCAAAAATAAAATATATACAAAAACGCATGTTGAGCAATTATCAGTTATCGGTCAATAAAATATTGGATTCTATGTCAGTTTATATGAAGATAAGCGTCAAAGGACGTTTTTTTGTATAAAATAGGGGTTGTAATTCCTACTTTATGCAAAAACACATAAACTGACGGAGAACCAAATATCGTAAGTCAAAACAATGGTCTAATTATAGCTATAATAAATCATTTTGCTACAAAACTACCTATTTTTAGGGATAGTTTGGCAATATTAAGGGGTATCTCATCACATTCCCTTAAAAAATGATGGTATTTTATTTGACAAACTTATTTAGAAATACCCATTTTACTGCCTTATTTTTCACTAATCACCCACACTTTCTTACGCCAAATATTTCCTTGATATGTTACTTCTACTACATAAAAACCTTTGGGCAAATGCGAAATATCTATACTTGCTTGGTTTTCAGCTTGAAATACGACTTTCCCAAACAAATCATATACAGCGATTTCTGACTCCTGAAAGTCGGGCAGGGTAATATGTACAATACCTGTAGTTGGATTAGGATAAAGTTTAACATTGTCTTGCAATTCATTGTCCACAGCCAGATGTTCTGTAGCGGTTACATAAACGCTATCTACATAGTGATATGCGGCATTTACATTTAGCCAACACCATGGGTCAAACTGCCCAGTATTAGGAATATTGCAGGCTGCATCTGTATAAAAATTGCCAATCGTGATATAGTTTTCGCCACCTGTTGCAGTATAAATCATTTGCATCAATGTCCAATTTGTTGTGTCATACAAGACATTTGTTAAGTCTAATTGCGGCGTAACAGGAATAGGCAGATTAAAATTTTGGTGAATCGCTGTATCTGACAGATAAACCCCAAAATGATTAATAGCATAAGTAGAACGAGGGGATTTTTTTACAAATAAGCCTACTCGATAGTTGAGTCCTGCTTGAAGCGGCGACACAAGTTGCGCTTGAATGTATTCTCGGCTATTTACTTGATTGCCCTGATTGTAAAATTGCAAAAAGCCCACATACCCATTTCCCGACTTCGGGTAAGAATATCCCATACCATTTTGAGGGACACCTCTACTACTGGTACAGTCAGTTCCTTGTGAATAAGTTGTATGAAAGGCATCGGGCGTTGTGCCTGAACCTGGCGGTCTATCCCAATTTTGGACAGGAAAATACGGATTTGTACTTGAACCCGTTAGTTCAAAGCTGGGATTTGGAACAAGGTTTGGCTGCGCAAATGTAGGCAGAAGCAGAACAAGCGAAAATACAGAAAGTAATACGTATTTCATAATGAAAATATAATGAGAGACAAATGTAAAGATTTTATAGCGATTTTGTTATTTTTTTGTGATTGTGCCTTCATTTTTGTTCATTGCAGAGATAGATGATAGTACGCAGTACCATGTATCAAAGAGCTTTACCAAGAGTAGAGCGAATTACCCAAAAAAAGAACAAATATGTATAAAAAATTACACCTAATGAATGGAAACAAAACTTACTTAGCAAATAAAGACTTATTCAGTAGATTTTCTCATTTTTAAGGCATTATTTTTACCTAAAAAACGACTTTTAGCTAAATAAAGATATTTTTTTAACCCAAAAAAGAGAAATATAATCTTTGGCACGCAATTTGTTAAAACTTAAAATATAGGTAAAAAAGTTCTTTTTTATACTAAATCTTACATCTGTTTACGAATGATTCACTCATTTCAAATACAAAAACAGACACTTTCTCATCAAAACTAACTTTACAAATAACGTCAAATAGCTTCTGTTATGAAAAATATTATCTTCTTTATCACTTTGATTCTTTGCGTAATGGTTTCTTCTGTAAACGCTCAAAACACTACAAGAGGCGCAAAAGCAGCAAAAGCTACCGTTTCTATCCCAAATTATAGCTTGAAAAAAGCACTTTCGGTAAATGAAAATAGCAAATCAATCAATGCAGAAGAGGAAGTATTAGCATCAGAAGTTGCGCCTGTAAAACGTAATATACGCCCTGTTGCGGTTGCAGCGAATATCCCAGCAAGCTATGTGATAGGTAAAACCGCAAGACCTAGTTACAATCCTGTATTAAAACATGCAGCAGCTAAAAATTCTCGTGCTTGCCTATCGCAGCCTATCAATATCCACAAAACGGTAGTTGTTGAAGAATAAAAAATATTTGTGCAATATCACAAATAAGAAATATATAAGTAGTGTTTTTTTTAGAATTATTAGTAAAAAATAATAGTGCTAATCAATCTTCAATCCTGAAAAACCGTCTGTGAAGATGGTTTTTTTATTTTATAAAATCTCATTATCTTTGCAAGCCGTTCTAACACAGAACGTACAATTTCCCATTATCATGTTTGACACATTTCTCAAGAGCAGTCTTTATCGCATATTGCGCAACAAATACATCTTAACCTTGCTTATTGCAGGAATATGGATGCTTTTTATGGATAAATATAGCATGATTGCGCAATGGCGTATGCGCCAAAATCTGGGAGAATTGGAGAAAGATAAAGCCTATTATTTGGAAGGAATTACGGAAACGGACTATAAAATTGAGCAAATGAAAACCGATTTGCAAGAGACAGAAAAATATGCACGAGAAAATTATTGGCTTAAAAAGCCAAATGAAGATATTTTTATTATTGTAAATGAATAGCTTTTACGGTCTTGGCGGTGTACAACCATTACAAGTTAAGTGCATTTTAAAGGTTTGGACACTTTTTACTTTTTTGCTTACATTAAGCGTAAAATCAGCGGTATTTTTCCATTTTTTGCAATTTTCAGAACGCCCAAATTGTGCCATCATACCCTTTTCGTAGTCTTGTGTTTTTGCTTGAATAAAAACTACATAGCTACCTTTTGGCAAAGAAACGCTGAAACTCCCTTTTTCGTCAGTGGTAAATTCCTTCAAAATAGGGGCGGAACTTGCATCTGTTGTACTTTTTTTGATAACAAATTTGTGGTTTGCAAAAGGAATTTCCTTTTTCAGGTTATCTATCATGTCTTCGCTTGGGGCAGCCCCGCCGCAATAGGTTCGGGTGTGCATGATATTGCCCTTTACCAAAATATCTTTGGCAAAAAAGCTTGAAAATGCCGAAAATATTCCCAAAATAGTCAGACTCATTAATAAGAAAGATAGTGTTTTCATTTTTTGTAAAAATTG
>JAAFHL010000258.1:0-1999 GCA_013298365.1 Bacteroidota bacterium
AGCACCGCCTAACATGGTCATGCTAATGCAAGAAGGGGAAGTATATTTTATGTCTTTTGTGTTAGAATAAAGTGTGTCTATGGCGATGTTAGAAAAATCAAAATATCGAAGTGCGCAATGAATTTCGCTGTTTTGTATTTCATGTTGTTGCTGTGCTTCAATCAATTCCTTTGCTTTTTTAAATTGTAATTCGCCATTGTATTTGGCACTTTGCACATCATCAGGAAACTTGCCTTCCCAATAGCCTCTTTGCGCCTTGTGTTTAGGATTGTAGATAAATTTGGGCGTTACATCTCCCGCAGAACCTTGCGCAAATGCCCCTACATAGTTTTTATTTTGGGCAGTATAATATTCCTCCAAAAAAGTAGCCGCATAGCCTTTATTATCTGCATTAATGCGTTTTTTATCATTAGAAATATTGGTAGCATGTACGCCAAACCAGTTGATTGAGCCAAGTGGCTGCTTATTTTCCCCTTCAAAATGCAGCAAAGTCATTTCCCGATTGACAGCTTGATTCCGTTTTTCAATAGGCAAAGGTGTTACGTCTTTGTTGAGATTATATGCCGCTAAAGAACGATTAAAAGCTACTTCCCAATCTTCAGGGAAAAATCCTTTGTTTAATTTAATATAACAAGGGACTTTATTTTCATTCGCTTCTCGAATAGACTTGGCAATTTGTCGGCAAAGCCACGTATAAACTTCGGGAATATAGCCAGGAATAGACATATTATAAGAGGCATAATGACAAAATCCGCCCGGACCACAATGTGTATGTTGTGCCATAATCAAGACATTTTCCTCCGTAAATTCCTGTGTATTTGCCTCTTTTTGAAGCAGTGCGATAATACCTTTTTTTAATTCCGAAGTAACAAAACAAAGTTCTGTTTCAACAAGTGCGACTTTTTGCTGTTTTGCATCTTCTATCACAAAACTACGGGCAAAAAGATGGGTTTCTATTCCCTCCACCACATTAAAAGCCATACTATAACCCAACATGCCTCCCCCTTCAACATAACTTGTGATGTCGGTTTTGGCAAGCCCAACTTTAAAGGCAGGCGTTTGTGCAACGCTATTAACAATAAGCCCTATTAAGGCAAAAAAGATAATTTTTTGTAACATGTTTTTATAGGCAAAAGATTGAAAGACAAAATTAATCCTATATGTTGCGGAAAACAAGGTTTGTAAACGCTGATAAGGTCTTTCTCACAAAGTTTGCACATACAAGAAAAGTATGAACCCTCAAAAACATTGTTTTTTTGGAAAGATAAGAAAAAATATTTTCATTCGTTGGAAAATCCTTTGAAACTGCTTAATATTGCATCGTTTTTAAAAAACTTGTCGAAATCGCAAGCAAAATAGGTTAATATGAATTTACACGAATATCAAGCAAAAGAAATTATCAAAAGTTTTGGCATTCCCATTCAAGAAGGAGTAGTTGCCGAAACGCCTGAACAAGCGCACGAAGCTGCCTTGAACTTGTATCCTGATGGTCCCGATGGAAAATGGTTTGTGCTAAAAGCGCAAATTCATGCAGGGGGACGTGGAAAAGGAGAAGTGCGTGAAACGGGTTCTCGTGGCGTGGTACTTGCCAAAAAATTGGCAGAGGTGCATGACAAAGCAAAGGCTATTTTGGGCGGAACACTTGTTACGATTCAAACAGGTGCAGAAGGCAAAGTCGTAAATAAATTGTTAGTTGCGCAAGATGTGTTCTATCCAGGCGCATCTGAACCCAAGGAATATTATTTTTCTATTACCCTTGATAGAGAAAATAGTCGAGATGTGATAATTGCCTCTACCGAAGGCGGTATGTCTATCGAAGATGTTGCGCATGACACTCCCGAAAAAATCATCAGAGAAAGGATTGACCCTGCTTTGGGAATGAGAGATTTCCAAGCACGCAAATTGGCTTTTGCATTGGGATTTTCAGGTACTGCTTTCAAAAATGCGGTAAAATTCATTTTGAACTTGTATAGAGCCTACAAAACGATTGACGCTTCTA
>JAAFHL010000258.1:2009-6983 GCA_013298365.1 Bacteroidota bacterium
TGCTCGAAATAAATCCTATGCTCAAAACGTCTGACGACAAAATTATCGCAGTAGATTGCAAATTGGGCTTAGACGAAAATGCTTTGTATCGCCACAAAGATTATGCAGATTTGCGTGATACAAGCGAAGAAGACCCCTTGGAAGTTGAGGCTTCGCTTTCTAACCTCAACTATGTAAAACTTGACGGAAATGTGGGTTGTATGGTAAATGGTGCAGGTTTGGCGATGGCAACCATGGACATGATTAAACTTTCGGGTGGTGAGCCTGCAAACTTCCTTGATGTAGGGGGTGGAGCAAGTGCCGAAACGGTAGAAAAAGGTTTCCGTCTTATCTTAAAAGACCCAAATGTAAAAGCGATTTTGGTCAATATCTTTGGCGGAATCGTGCAATGCGACCGTGTGGCAAATGGTGTTGTGCAAGCATACAAAGCCATTGGCGATATCAATGTGCCAATTATTGTACGTTTACAAGGCACAAATGCGGTAGTAGCAGCCGAAATTATCAACAATTCGGGCTTAAAAGTAACTTCTGCGATTACACTTGCAGAAGCTGCACAAAAAGTAAAAGAAGCTTTGTTATAATCATAGAATAAGGTAAGGGTTTCAAGTCTTCAAAAGATTTGAAACCTTTGTTATTTTCACAAAACAAGACAATGAAGTGGATTTATCTAACTATCGCCATTATTGCCGAAGTGATTGGCACAACTGCCTTAAAATCAACAGAAGGCTTTACTAAACTCGTACCTTCTATGGTCGTTTTAGTCGCTTATAGTACTACCTTTTTCTTTTTGTCGTTTGTGCTAAAAACGATTCCCGTAGGCATAGCTTATGCGATTTGGTCAGGCGTAGGTATTGGCTTGATTGCGCTTATTGGCTATGTTAAATTTGGACAAAGTTTGGATTTAGCTGCAATGATAGGCATTGCTTTTATCATCTTAGGCGTAGTGATTATCAATTTCTTTTCCAAAAGTGTTTCTCCCTAAACTTACCTTTTAACCAAAACATGAAAAAATTAGCCATCATCACAGGCGGAAGCAAAGGCTTGGGTAAAGCATTGGTAGAAAGCTATTTAGCAGAAGGCTACTATGTTGTGAGCATTTCTCGTAGTAATTCTGCCTTAGTGCATGAACGTTTGACACACTTTACTTTTGATTTAGCGCAACATTATGCGGTAAGAATAACGATAGAAGCTTTGTTCAGAAATCTTTTCTCACCTCAAACGTCTCAATATGAATTTATTACCCTGATTCACAATGCAGCTACTTTAGGCGAAATCAAACCTTTACGTTTGCAAGCGGCAAACGATGAATCCCTTGTAGAGACTATTTCCATCAATCTCACAAGTCCGATGCTTATTAATGCTCGTTTTTTGCGACACACAGCCGCTTTTTCCTGTCCCAAAAATATCTTTCATATTTCTTCGGGTGCGGCAACAAAACCTTATTATGCTTGGACAGCCTATTGCAGCACAAAAGCAGGCATAGAAATGATGGTAAAAACCCTTGCTTTGGAAAATGCGAAAGACAAAAACCTCAAAATTGTAAGCGTCAATCCTGGCGTGATTGACGCAGATATGCAAGCGAAAATTCGCAAAGCTTCTGTTAAAGATTTCCCCATAGTAGCCCGTTTTCTTGAACTGAAAAAAAATCATGAGTTGGCAAATCCCACGATTTTAGCCAAGAAATTATTGCTAATCGAAAAAGAAAATGCCTTTCAAAGTGGAGAAACGATACGTCTTCAATCATAAGTTGTATTACTTTTTAGGCTCTCGCAGATTTTCGCAGATAAAAAACCGCAGATTTTCACAGATTAAGGGTTTATTTGCGTAACAGTTTGACATTGCTCACTGTAAAATCTGCGGTTAAATCTGTGTAAATCTGCGAGAAATTGAGCATACTTAAATAATTACCCAAAAACAAAGGAAAATCCCTATCTTTGTCCCAAATTTAGCTTAAAACCATGATGAAAAAAACGGCTTTTCTTTGTTTTTCCTTGCTTATAGCGTACTCGCTTTCCGCACAATACACCGACAATATTCGGGTAATGACCTACAATCTGCTGCAATATGGCGTTACCGCAGGACCAAGCTGTACGCCCTCTACCGTTACAAGCAAAAATAGTTGGCTAAATATTATTTTAGGTTATTACAAACCTGATTTATTGGTTGTCAATGAGTTACGTTGGAATAATAACAATGCGTATGCACTTAATATTAAGACAAATGTCTTAACTAATTATAATGCTGCGATGAATATTACGACAGCAGGAAACAGTACAGGCTCTGATATTGCTAATATGTTATTTTACAATAACAATAAATTTTCCTATCTTTCTCACACAGCTATCACAGGCAATGTACGAGACATAGATGTGTATGAGTTGTATCACAAAACCGCTACAACCGCTAGCGACACTGCTAAACTTTGGGTAATTGCTTGTCATCTTAAAGCAGGAAATACGACTGCAGATGCTGCACAAAGAGGTGCAATGGCAGCAGATATTATGGCTTGGCTCGCTGCGCACCCAAGCGTACAAAACTACCTTGTTATGGGTGATTTTAATGTGTATTCAAGTTCCGAAGCCGCTTATCAAACCTTTACAAATGCCAATAATGCGTTCCGTTTCTACGACCCTTCGGGCATTACAACAGGTTGGAGTGGCTCAAGTTTCAAAAATATTCATACGCAATGCCCTTCAACTTCCAGCGCAAATTGCTTTTCGGGTGGTGGGCTTGATGACCGCTTTGACTTCATTTTGATGAGTAAAGCCATTAAAGATAATACCGCAAAAATGGCTTATAAAGCCAGTTCGTATCGTACTTTTGGCAATGATGGCGTTTCCTACAACGCTGGATTAAATTGTGGTTTAACAACGTCTATTCCTGCGACAGTTTGTAATGCTTTAACCCAAAATTCTGACCATTTGCCTGTCATTATGGAAATAGAAATCTCCACAACGGTGGGAATTGAAACGCCTTTTTTGCAAGGAGTCGAAATGAATTTATTAGGAAATCCAATTATAGATAACCAACTTTCTGTTCAATTTGTGTTTGATACTAAGGCAGATGATAGCTACAAATTTACCGTTATAGACATGATGGGCAAAGAATTGATAACAGAAACTGTTCAAAATCAACAAAATACACTTATCAAAAACATAGATGTTTCTCCCCTATCAAATGGCATGTATTTGATGGTTTTGCAAGCAAAAAATGGAAAAACATTGTCTCGTACATTTATAAAATAAGGCAGCAATTTCACGTATGAACATACTACTTATCGGTGCTGGCGGCAGAGAACACGCCTTGGCATGGAAAATGGCACAGTCTCCTTTGTGCGAAAAACTATTTATTGCACCAGGCAATGCAGGAACGGCTTTGATTGGGCAAAATGTGGCTATCAATGTCTCTGATTTTGAGGCAGTTTATGAATTGATACAAGATGAAAACATTCTATTAGTGGTTATTGGACCTGAGCAGCCGCTTGTAGAAGGTTTGGCAGATTTTTTAAGAGGGGTAAATATTGCCGTTATCGGACCTGGTAAAAAAGGAGCAGAATTGGAAGGAAGTAAGGAGTTTTCCAAATATTTCATGCAGAAACATGGCATTGCAACGGCTCGTTTTCAATCGTTTTCGGCTTTAGAAATTGATGATGCAAAACAATATACACGCACAATGGCTTTGCCTTTGGTGATTAAAGCAAGTGGTTTGGCGGCAGGAAAAGGCGTAGTCATTGCCGAAGATTTGGCATCGGCAGACAAAACCATAGATGAAATGCTTTCTGGCAGTTTGTTTGGTTTGGCGGGCGAAACCATTGTTATTGAGGAGTTTCTGCATGGCATAGAAATGTCTGTTTTTATCCTGACAGATGGAAAAAGCTATCAACTTTTACCTTCTGCGAAAGATTATAAGCGCATTTTTGAGGGCGACAAAGGACCAAACACAGGCGGTATGGGAGCTGTTTCACCTGTTCCCTTTGCAAACGAAGCCCTCATGCAAAAAATAGAAGCACACATCATCTCCCCTACCCTATCGGGCTTGGCAGAAGAAGAAATTCATTATTGCGGATTTATTTTCTTTGGTATTATGGTGGTAAAAGGAGAACCTTATTTGCTCGAATATAATTGCAGAATGGGAGACCCTGAAACAGAAGTAGTGATGCCTCGTATCACCTCTGATTTAGTAGAATTGTTATGGGCAGCAGAAAATGGTAATTTAGCAGAAAAAGAGATAAAAATTAGTTCACAAAGCTGTACAACGGTCATGTTAGTTGCAGGTGGCTACCCTGACGTATATGAAAAAGGAAATGTAATTACAGGCGTAGAAAATGTAGAAGATTCTTTGTTATTTTATGCAGGGGTAGGCAATAAAAACGAAGATTTAATCACACAAGGTGGGCGAGTAATTGCCGTTTCTTCTTTGGGAGAAAATATCACTGATGCACTCACAAAGTCTTATCGCAATGCAGATAAAGTCCATTTCTCTGGCAAATTTTATCGCAAAGACATTGGACAAGATTTATTGTAACAAATGTAAAAATATACACTTAAAAAGTAAAAAAATTTCTTTATCTCAAAAAAAAGCGTAATTTTGCGCCCAAATTGAAATCACGATAATTGACATAGATGGCAAATCTTAAGGAAATACGGAACCGTATTAATACGGTAAAAAACACACAGCAGGTTACAAAAGCCATGAAAATGGTAGCTGCGGCTAAATTGCGTAAGGCACAAGAGCGCATGAATAAGTTGCGTCCTTATACAAAAAAGATGAAGGAAATCATTGAAAATGTGGTTTCTGCACTCAATGTAGAAGAAATTCCCAGCAATTTGGTTCAAAAAAGACCTGTAGAAAACGTACTACTTGTAGTCGTTGCTTCTAACAGAGGTTTGTGTGGTCCATTTAATGCAAATTTATTCAAACATGCTGTTCAAGTTGTGAACGATTCGCACAGCGATTTACAAAAAACAGGTAATG
>JAAFHL010000261.1:0-5507 GCA_013298365.1 Bacteroidota bacterium
ACGATGCCATTTTTCCATAAAATCCGCATCAGGATAAGGATAAGTATCTATTCTATAAGCATCTAAGCCCGAAAATTCTACCCACCAAATAGAATTTTGAATCAAATACGTAGCCAAATGTTCATTTTGTTGGTTCAAATCGGGCATATGTTTGTCAAACCAGCCATTTGTCAAGATGTTTTTGTCCTTTTGAGATGCGTAAGGGTCAAGCAAAATCGCTGCACGATAATTTGTACGGGTAAAATTTTCCCATTGATGCACCCAATCTTTGCTTGGTAAATCTTTGTACCACCAAGTTTCGTTACCTACATGATTGAAAACCACATCTTTAACCACTTTTAGGTCTTTTTCGTGACAGGCATTTACATATTTCACATAGAGTTCATTTGTGCCTAAACGAGGGTCTATTTTGTATAAATCGGTAGCTGCATAGCCATGATAGGACTCGGCAGGCTGATTGTTTTCAATTTCAGGATTCATCCAAATTGCCGTAACGCCCAAAGATTTTAGATAATCTAAATGATTTATAACGCCTTGAATATCACCACCATGTCTGCCATATTGCATATCCCTTTGTGTTTTGGGCTGCAGCATGTCAGGCACATTATCATTGTTTTTATCGCCATTTGCAAACCTATCAGGCATCAAAAGGTAAATAAAATCGGCAGGAGAAATGGCTTTCATACGATTTCTTTCTTTGTTTCGTGCATTAAGCTCATAGCTATAAAAAAAGGCTTTTTCTGCATTTTTAAAGCTGATTTCCATCTTTCCTGGCAAAGCTTTTGGGGAAATATTGAGCGTCAAAAATAAGTAATTAGGGTTTTCAGCTTTCTCAACTTTTTCTAACGTTACGTTTTTGTAGTTAATAGTTAGCGTATAAGATGCAATGTCTTTGCCATGCACCATTAATTTCACACGAGGATTTTTCATGCCTACCCACCAAGAAATCGGCTCAACATGGTCTATGATACTTGTTTCTGCCCAGCTATTTGCTGAAATGAATCCAAGCATCAGGAAAAAAAAAATGTGTCTCATAAATTTTTTAACAGTTATTGATTGTGTCTGCAAAGGTAATTGTTTTTTGCAAATCTTAGCATGCATTATATTCAAGGGTAAAGGATAATGGCTTTCTCATAAAAAATAAAACCGCAAAGTTCATAAAGAAAAGCCCACATAAAGCACACAAAGTAGCTTATTTTTGATAAATCTTTGTGTCCTTTGTGAATCCTTTGAGACCTTTGTGGTAAAATGTAATCTTTTAATCAATGATTATTTTTTCGCAATACCTCATTTTTTTAGTGTATTTTTGCAAGCACAATACACGATTTTATCTTGCAATATATGCTGCCTCCACATCCCAAAAAAGAACATTTTTTACTAAAAAATGCCTATTATGTCATGAAAGACAAAACGAATTTCTTTTTCTCTCAACGAAAAGAAATGGGGCATACATATCTCATTACTTCGCCTTTTAGAAATACAATTGTAACCAGTAATCCATTGTATATCAAGCATGTATTAATAGATAATAGCAAGAATTACGGTAAAAGTTTTGCGTATGATAAGTTATCTATGTTGCTGGGCAATGGTTTATTGACAAGTGATGGCGATTTTTGGCGAAAACAAAGGCGTTTGATTCAGCCCGCTTTTTATAAAGAAAAATTGGTGAAAATAGCCGATACCATGATAGTGGAAACCCAGGCGATGTTGCAAGATTGGGCAAAAAAAGCGGATACAGGCGAATTAGTCGATATGTCCTTTGAGATGAATAAAATCGCATTGGAAATCGTTACAAAATCCCTTTTTTCGTCTCAACTCAAAGGCGATATGAGTCAAATAAGTCATTATATTACAGAAGTTATCAAATATGGGACGGCTCGAATAGACAATCCTTTTTTGTTACCTGACTGGTTGCCAACGCCTTACAATTTGCGTGAAAAGCGTTGCATCAAGGAGTTGGATAAAATTGTCTATGACATGATAAGTGAAAGGCGAAGTAGCAGTGAGCGTTTTGATGACTTGTTGTCTATGTTGATGGATACACAAGACGAAGATACAGGCGAAAAAATGTCTGATAGGCAGTTGCGAGACGAAGTGATTACGATTTTTATGGCAGGAAACGAAACTTCTGCGAATGCTTTGGCGTGGACATGGTATTTATTTTCTCAAAATCCTGATAAATTGGCAAAGGTTTTGACGGAGATAAAAGATGTATTAGGAAATGAGGCACCTACGATGGCGACATTGCGGCAATTAAGTTATTTGAAACAGGTGATAGAGGAAAGTATGCGCCTTATGCCGCCTGCTTGGATTATGGGGCGCAAAACCTTGGCTGCGGATAAGTTTGGCGAGTTTGATATTCCACCTAATTTCAATGTAGTGATGCCGATTTGGGTGGTACATAAAGACCCCGAAATTTGGGAAAATGCGGAAGATTTTGAGCCTGAACGCTTTGCACCTGAAAATATGAAAGATAAACATCGTTTTGCCTATTTTCCTTTTGGCGGTGGCGCACGTCAATGTATTGGCAATAATTTTGCTATCATGGAAATGCAAATTGTGCTGGCGATGGTTTTGCAAAAATATCATTTGACTTTGCAAGAAAATTACAAATTGGGGTATAATCCGCTTGTAACGCTTCGCCCGCAAAATCCGATTATGATGCAGATTTCAAATAGGTAGAAGTAAATATTTATTTTACAACTACTTTTATGAAAATATCCCTTAACTTTGCAGAAGATAATTCTATCATTTGCCCTGTTTGGTGGAGATATCATATCCGTCAAGCTAAGGTGTTAAACCAACCCGTTTTTGTCTTGCGACAAAAACAGCCCTCCCAAGAGGGCATCTGTTGCAAGGCTAAAAGCCTTTTGCATAAATGCCCTCTTGGGAGGGCAGCAATAATGCTGGCAGTTTTGCGGGTGGGTTAAGCACATTGCACAAGATAGTTTGATGGCTATGTTAAAGACTCCAAGCGGGGGATAGATTTAATATTTGTACTTTATTTTATGATACTAATTCAAAAATATGCTAAAAACGACTTTGATATATGGACTGATTACCTGTGTAGTTATCGCAATTTTGGTGGTGGCTTGGGTGTATCTTCAACGAGACAAAGAGCTAAATCAAAAACAAAAAGACGAGCATAAGTTACAATAACTTAGCTAAAAATGGATATTAAAACACTTATGCTAAAAGGTAAAAAAATCATTCTGGGCATTACAGGGGGAATCGCTGCCTACAAATCTGTTTATCTGCTTCGTTTGCTCAAAAAAGCGGGTGCAGAGGTAAAGGTAGTTATCACACCTGCTACAAAGCAATTTGTAGGAGAACTGACTTTCAGTACTTTGTCTGAAAATCCTGTTTTTGAAGGTCTGTGGTCTGCTCAGTGGTCTGCACATGTAGAAATGGGCTTGTGGGCAGATGTGATGCTTGTTGCGCCTTGTACTACAAATACGCTTGCAAAATTTGCGAATGGCTTGTGTGATAATGCCTTAACTGCTGTGTATTTGGCAGCAAAATGTCCGGTCATCATCGCACCTGCAATGGATAGAGATATGTTTTTGCACCCTGCTACCCAAAAAAATATGCAGACTTTGCAAAGTTATGGCAATACGGTTTTGCCCACAGGAAATGGCTTTTTGGCAAGTGGTTTAGAAGGTTGGGGCAGAATGTTAGAGCCAGAAGAAATTTTCGAGGCACTTGTTTCACATTTGACCCCTAAAAAACTGCAAGGCAAAAAAATGCTCATAACGGCAGGTCCTACGCAGGAGGCACTTGACCCTGTGCGCTATCTTTCCAATCATTCTACGGGAAAAATGGGCATTGCTTTGGCAACAGAAGCCATGCGTATGGGGGCAAATGTTACGCTTGTTATTGGTCCTACGCATGTTCCGATTCCTGCGGGAATAAATATAAAGAAAATTGTTTCCGCAAAAGATATGTTATTCGCTGTAAGAGAAAATGCTGAAAGTCAGGATATTATGATTTTTTCTGCTGCTGTTGCCGATTATACACCTGCGGAAGTTGCGGACAAAAAAATCAAAAAAAATACAGATGATTTTCATTTAGCTTTGCAAAAAACGACTGATATTTTGAAAGAAACCGTTGAAAAGAAGCGAGAGGGGCAGATTATCATGGGTTTTGCATTGGAAACAAATAATGAAATGGAACATGCACATAAAAAACTGATTAGCAAAAATGCAGATTTTATTGTGTTAAATTCTATGCAAGATGCAGGGGCGGGCTTTGGGCATGATACAAATAAGATTACTTTGTTGCATAAATCGGGAACAGTTACCGATTTTTCGTTAAAAAGCAAAACTGAAGTAGCAAAAGATATTTTGGCTGCGATTTGTGAGAAAATGATATAAATTCAGCTAACTGCGATTTGGGAGAATCGCAGTAGGGTAAAAATAATACGTAACTTACCTTATTTAGTAGAAAAAACGGAGATATTGCCAGTTGATTTTACGGGCGTATCAGGGTGCTGTTTATCGCCTGTCAATTCTTGTACGCGCTTTGAAACATATATTTCTAACTCATTGATTTCTATTTTGTTATCTTTATTGTAATCGGCATTTCCTTTGAGGCAAGCCTCTAAAATCGCTTTTGTAAATGCGCCATGTCCCCAAACTCTTTTTTCATACGAATCTTCTTTGCCGATTGATGAGGTCATAATACAAAGATTTGACTCGGCTTTTGACACATTTTTGACAATGCTACCCAACGCTACGTCTTTTACATTGACAAGGTCGTTCAAATTGTTGCCGAACTGCCCACTATGACAGGCATCTAATAATATCAATTTTTTACAAGGCGTTCCACTAATTCCACTTACTACATCTTTGACATTGAGGGCAGTAGCAAACAAATTGCCCATAATCACATCATGCGGAAGTAGGTAAAAATTACCTTTATTATCTAACTCACCATGTGAGGAAATGAAAACGACAATCATGTCTTTTTGTGTAGCCTCTTTTTCAAGCCAGTTTATCGCAATTTTGATATTTACCAAAGTTGCTTCTTGATTGAGCAGCTTACGCACTGTTACTTTATTAAATAATTTCCCTTTCATGGTGCTAAACATTTCTGCAATGGAATCTGCATCTGAATGGGCAAAAAGCAAATCATATTTATTTTCTTTGTAATCGGAAACACCCACAGATAAAATATAAAGATTGGGTTTCATCAAATTCTCCATTTCTTGTGGAGAAAGCGGCTTAGGGGCTTGACTTACAGACGCTTTGCCACGATATTGCGCACCTTGTATTTGTGCCGATGTGGTATTTACATAATAAATAGCCAAAAATAGAAAGATATATGTACGAATAAGAGGGTAGTGTTGAAACATATAATGCTTGTGTTTTAGTATAAGTGTTATCGTTGAATGTACACCGTATTTTGATGTAAGTTTGAAATCGTTTCTGCAATATATTACGCAAATATTATACCAAATATAAACTTTCCAAAAAAATATGAACTTATAAATTGCATTTTATAGCCTT
>JAAFHL010000261.1:5517-6913 GCA_013298365.1 Bacteroidota bacterium
CATATAATAATACAATTTCTCCGATATTTTTGAAAATAGGTGGGAAATAATTGCGAGTAAGATTTTTAGGGAATATTTATAAAATAATGAATAGCATATATTTCTCATAAAAAGTACGTAAACAAAAAGTTTGATTTTACCACAAAGGTCTCAAAGGCTTCACAAAGAACACAAAGATGTATCGAAAATATGCTACTTTGTGTTCTTTGTGTTAGTTTTTCTTTGTGAACTTTGTGGTTTTATTTTTTAAGAGAAAGCCATCTGATGAATAGCAGGATTTAGGTGAAGCCCCAAAAAAAGTGTATTTTTGCGTGTTCATTACTATCAAAAACATAATTCCATGATTTCTTTTCAAATTGCTACGAGCCAAGAAAAAGACAATATTCTTGCTTTGATGCAAAAAATATATCCTACATATAGTTATAATCAGGCTTTTTTTGAATGGGAATATTTGCAAAATCCAGTAGGAAAAGCCAAAATTTTTATCGCAAAAGATAAGCATAAAATCATTGGAAAATACTCGCTTACGCCACATTTGCTCATCGAAAATAAGCAATATTATTATATTTGGCGCATACAAAATGTGATGATTGACCCTGACTATCGCAAGCAGGGCATCTTTTTTGAATTAATGAGCTATGCACATGATTTGCAACATTGGACAAATCAAGATGTATTTTGGGGCTTTCCCAATCAAAACTCTTTCCCGTATTTTCAAAAATATGGCTTTGAGGTTCAAAATACCTATACTTTTTGGGTACATGAGGGAGATGCTTTTCCTTCAAAATCCAATACAAACTATCTCGTAAAGGAAGAATCTGATTTTTCTTTTTTTACGAATGAAATATTTCTGTCTTTTTACGAAAATGAAGAGAATAGTATTAATCTTGTGAAAGATAAAAACTACTTAACTTGGCGGTATATTGATAAAAAAGACGCAAAATATGAAATTTATACGATAAGGCAAAAAGAAGACATTGTAGGCTATTTTGTACTAAAAAAATATACAAATGCAGCTAATCAAGTAAGTTTACATATTTGTGAATTGAAGGTAAAAGAACATAATAAAACAGCAACAGGTTTTTGTCTTGCTTTTTGTATAGAGAAAAAAATAAGTTATCAAGCAAAAATATTGAATACTTTTCTTGTTTTTCCTGCCATGCAAGAAATATTGGAAAACTTGGGTTTTGTCAAACAAGAAACAGATAGAAAAGTGATTTTTTGGAAAGGATTATGTGAAAATGAAGCGATTCAACATAAACTACATTTTTCTTTAGGAGACAATGATATTTTTTAAATTACTTTTAACCGTTTCAAGGGCTTTCAGCCGCTTGAAAGGTTAAAGGTAATCCAACAATATGTTTTTAACCTTTCAAATGGTCGCAGACCTTTGAAA
>JAAFHL010000262.1 GCA_013298365.1 Bacteroidota bacterium
ATTGGCGAAATGGAATACACTATGGGCATTGGGCAGGGCAGGATTTGACAGACGAATTGAAAGATGCGCCTCATGCAGAGGAGGTTTTTGCAAGGTGTAAAATTGTGGGGAAATTACAAGATTGATTGTGTGTGTTTACCAAAAAATAGTATGAATAAAAGAGACTTTTTAAAAATATCAGGGATTGTAGGAACAGGTTTTCTATTGAGTCCTCAAATGGCTTGCAAAACCTTGAAAAGTGGCGCAAAAAGCAGTACTTCTGCTTGGATTGACCCACTTTTGAGCGCAAAAGGAGAATTTACTTTGCCTGCTTTGGGCTACTCTTTTGCTGCTTTAGAGCCGCATATAGATGCTATGACCATGGAAATTCACCATGACAAGCATCATGCTGCCTATATCAAAAAACTCAATGAAGGCATTAAGGCAACGCCAGCTTTTGCTGACAAAACATTGGGCGAAATTTTGGCAAATGTTACAAAAGATAGCCCTGCTATCCGCAACAATGGGGGTGGACACTATAATCATAGCTTGTTTTGGGCTGTTTTGGGTGCAAACGGCAGCAAACCCGAAGGCAAATTATGGGAAGCCATTAATCGAGATTTGGGTTCATATCAACAAATGCTTGATACCTTGAAAGATGCAGGTACAAAAGTATTTGGTTCGGGCTGGGTGTGGGTATGTGTTGATGCGGACAAAAAACTGTTTATTTCTGCTACCCCTAATCAAGATAATCCCTTGATGGTCAATTTAGTAGAAAAAAAAGGAACGCCTTTATTTGGGATTGATGTGTGGGAACATGCCTACTATCTCAAATATACGAATGAGCGAAAGAAATATTTGGAAGCCATTTTTAATGTGCTAAATTGGAATGTGATAGGTGAGAGATATGCGAATTTGTTATTATAATTTCACGCAGATTTTTGCAGATGAAGAACGCAGATTTTCGCAGATGTATTTTTCTGCGAGAATCTGTGTCCTTTTTTCTATTTGTGGAAATCTGCGTGAAATAACAAATCATTTTTGCAATATTTTTCTCAACTCTCCTGCAATTTCTGCAAAAGCCTCATCTCTATCCATTTGACTTACAACCCCATTGTTGCGAGGCAATGTTACTAAGCCCCCAAAAGGCGTGTCTTTCCATTCGCAAGGACTCAAAATAATCGGGATTAAAATCACCTCTTTTCGGGCGTGTCTTTCTACGGCAAGTGTGATTTCACTGTCCCAAATATCGGGATTTGCCAAATATTTTGCACTTACCAAAAGTAAAATAATGTCGGCTGTTTTGATTTCTTTATTCACTTCCACGCTCACATCTTGGCTCAATTCTACTTCCCCTACATTCCAAGTATCTAGGAATTTTTGGCGTTTGAGCATCGCCAAGTGCGTTTCTAAATCCTCCAAATATTCTGCATCTTTTTTGGCGTAGGAAATAAAGACTTTTTTCTCTTTTCGAGGAAAACCTGCATCTAATATCTGCGCCCAAGTTGCCTTCAAAACAGGTGAAGCCGAATCAGGTGCAGGATAAAGTTGGTACAAAGGCAATTTTTCAGGCGTTTCTAGTGCCTCTTCAAACTGCGGACCTCTAAACTGTTGTACTATTTTTTGCAAATCACTATCTGCGCCAATCAGGTGAGTTGTTTTGGTAAACGCATCTAACAAAGTATCGCTCGCCAATAAATGTGCATAAAAATGATTGGCAAACGCTTGCGCAATTTTGTCTTCCACAGGGCGAGAAGTTGCTATCACAATCGGCACACCTGCTTGGGTAAAGTATTGAATTTGTTCCATGGTGCTGCAACCATTCAAAACCACCATTTTAACCGTTTTCATGCTGCCAATATATGCGGCTAAATCTTTAGCATACGCCAAAGAATTGCCATTAGCATCAGTATTCCACAGTTCAATTCCTTCACTTCCTGCATGACCCGAATAGTGAAAAATACGAACTTCTTTGTCTCTATCTTGCAAAAAAGCATCTTTTATTTTAGTCAAATTTGCGCCATAAATACATTCCGTAGCAAATTGACGGTCTTGAAGGAGTTTTTTTAAGCCTTCTACTTCATTTGTAACTTGAATATGTTGTGTTCGCTGAAAAGAATCAGCACAGAGAATGAGTGTTTTCATATTTTGAAGATGGAATGGGAGTGAAGGACAAAACTATAAAAATAAGTCGGAAATCTAAAATAAAGTGATTAGTTTCTTCATTTTGCCTGGCTGCGCCCAATTACAAGTGCCTTCCATCTGCAAGGAAGAAAGATAACTTTGTACTTTTGAGGGATTGAGCAAACTCAATGTTTCTAAGGCTAAATCCAGAGTTTGCATAGGCATAAATGCGTGCATAGCTTGATTTCCCTGCCAATTTCCTGACAATAATATGGGATGAAAGTGCTTTTTACCAAAGGACTCCCATACAATTTTATGATTATCGAAGCAATAAGGACCTACGCCTAACATTGCCCACCAATATCCCTTTTTAATTTGCCCCTGTAACATCGTCCCTTTGCGCATTTTGAGGCGCATTTCATGCTTTTGTAGATAAGTAACTAAACTCGTTTCTGCCTCAATATCTGTCCATTCCAATGCTTTTCCAGTTGGAGAATAAGGCAAAAGTACCCATTTTCGAGCTTTCGGCTTTTTTTCATTGAAATTGTTAGTAGCGATGAGTGGAAATACATATTTTTGGGGTAAAATAATGCCTTGTTGAAACTTGTTCGTAACTTTTGCTAAACCATTTGGCATTTTTTTGAAGGTATCAAACACAAAAACTTCATTTGCCCCACAGGTATTTACGCCTTGTCGGGGCTGTGCGGACTTGGGGAGGCATATTTTTTCAAACATGCTCAATGTTACATATTCTTCATCATTTTGGGTAATAGAAAGGGGATTGTCCACAGCAAATACAGGATTTGCAGAAAGACTAATCCATTCATTATCTTCATTTTGCTGATAATAAGGAACAGGAAAAGTTTGGAGGCTATTGCGTTCAAAACGTGCTAACCCATACCGAGTTGATACATTTGGAAATAGTTTTTGATTTTTATAGTCGTAAATTTCTTTTGTGGCAAAATGGACATCTTTTACTTTATATGCCCGAAAACCTCGATTTGCGCCATCATTGAGAAACAAAGACATCGGCAGAAAAAAAATTGCCTCCCCACCAGGCTTGAGGTTTTCATAGATACTTTTGTTTACAATCAAGCCTGAAAAATCTATACGAGAACTGCCTAAAAGCAATTCTTGCGCATTTGCAACCAAGCCATAACGATGAAACATGGGTTTTACCACCGGTTTGTACAAGTCAGGAAGTTCAGTAAAATTGAGCCAAGGGGGATTTCCAATCAGATAATCAGCTTGTATATTTTCATTGAATAACAAAAAGTCGGAACAGATAAAATTGCGGGTAGGAAATGCGATTCCGTAGATATTCCGCATTTTTTGGAAGAATCTTTCTACGTAAACAGCCTTCATTTCGACACCATACAATCGCTCTAAGGGCAGATTGTGCATAGAAAAACCCCGATTTGCAGCGATTGAAACAAAGGCTTCTATAAAATTCCCCTCTCCTGCCGTAGGGTCAAACATTGTAGCCCCTGCTATCCATTTTTCAAATAAGCCAAATTTTTCAATCACCGCTACCGCAGCAGGCAAAGGCGTGAAAACCGCTCCAAGCAAGCTGTTGTTATGGCTTTGGTCATCAAAAATATTGAATATGGACATGTTGTGTGCTACTAAATGGAATTATTTGCAAATTTATAAGAAATTTTCTGATTTATAAAATATTTATCCTTTGCTTTGCAAATAAAGCCTTTTTTGTTGCAAAATATAATACACCAAGCATCATGAATGAGGTGTAACGTTCATATAACAAAAAGCAAATTTTAGCGGAAAAATTCCGAAAATTTGCTTTTGAAAAATATGCTTATTTGACAATTTTGGAGGATTATATTTTAAAATAAGGTGTTTTCTCCATAAAGCAGGGTTTAAATCCTGCTTTATGGAGAAAACCACACAAAATGTTATAGAATCCCAAAGTACCTTTTATTTCGAGCCATTAAATGTACAGGTCTCTGTTTCAAAGCCATTTAACATGTATTTACATTCAAATGTGATGGTAGAATTTGTGTTCAATACGCCTATGCCGCTTGCTGTATAATTTACGCCTGCGGCGGTGTAGGGTTGTTCTTCGATTTTAAAACTGTTTTTAGCATTTACTTTTGCGATAAGATGATGTGAGCCATCGCTAAACGTGAGTAGCAGCGAAACATTGTCGCCTTCCTCATCAGCAACCGTAACGGTTATGTCTTTTTGGTCAGCATTGCATTTCCAAATGCCAATATAATTTCCTAAAAAACGGTTTTTCCATAATTCACAAGATCCGTCATCTTTTTTTGCGTTCGGATTAAAGTTTTCGGACTGCGGTGTCATACATCCTTCTTTGCTGCAACTTGTTAAGCCAAACAAAATGCAAGCAAAAACGGCAATATAATATATACGTCTATACATAAGCGTATGAATGAGGTTGATAATAATATATAAAAGGTCGAGAGAAAACAAATCTACCTTTGTGCCTATTTACGATATGCACAAAGGTAGGCTCAAAAATTTATGGTAAATACGTAATTGTTGCACTTGTAGCTGCTTTGCCGCCAAGGAGACGATAGCAAGCAGGCGAAAGTCCAATAATTTCTTTTCTTTGTGCATTTAGACGATTTACCACTACTGCTTCTACATATCCCGCATTGTCAGGAATATGAAGGCGCACTTTTGTTCCATATTTTAGCGTTTTGTGATAAATATAATAAGGATTTTGTTGTGTTTTATCTTCTATTCCAATAAAAGAACCACTTTCCATTCTTTCCCCTGCAATCGCTGTTTCTATGGGTTCTACAATTGTTGTTTCTACTTTTGGAACTGCTGCAACAGGTGCTTCTGATTTAGGTTTTTTAACAGGCGGTGTTGCAACTTCTACAGGGGTAGTCTCTACTTCTACCTCTACTTCTACACTTGGTTCTTCGACTTCTACCTCAACCTCTCTGCCTTGTGCTTCATTTGAATTTACTGCTTCAAATACTTCCTTATAGATAATTTCTGTACCTATATTAAAATTGACTACATTCGCTGCCAAGCCATTGAGTTTACGAATGTCTTCTAACTTAACATCATAATTGTCTCTAATCGTATAAATATCATCACCCGCTTGTACGGTGTGTGTTAATGTTTTTTTTGCATACATAAGTCCCCCTCGATTAGGTGACTTTGGCATAGCCGTTTCCCGATTGCCTGTTTTTTCCACCTTTTCTGGCACAATCAATACTTGTCCTACTTTGATGGTTTCCGAAGTAAGATTGTTTAATAGGGCAA
Source organism: Bacteroidota bacterium (assembly GCA_013298365.1). Classification (GTDB taxonomy): domain Bacteria; phylum Bacteroidota; class Bacteroidia; order J057; family J057; genus JAAFHL01. Next base: position 5,362 of record JAAFHL010000262.1, read on the forward strand.
TGTTTTGGTAACTTGTGTTATATGCACGAGCAATGCTCGAAAGTGTTTCACCCTTTTGTACTATGTGCTTTCCATCTTCGGTAGGGGCTTCTGCAACAGATGACATTGTGCGAGCAACGGACTTTGGTGTTGAAGAACGAGTATTACTTACGTACTCTAATGAAGAGAAACTTGTTTGCGCAGAAAGTCCATGCGAAAGTGCAATTACCAATGTGGAAAATATGATTTTTTTCATATTTGGGAATTTTTAAATAAAATGTAGAAAATAAAATAATTACCGTTAAATATTAATGAATTAACAATCAGTTCATTAACTTTTTTTGGGTTGGAATAGTTGTATCTTTCAACGATTATAAGCAAATAACGTCCCAAACTCGTATTTTTAGCTATTTTAGGCTATTTTCTTTTCAGAAAATATATGCTTTCATTTACGCTTTACTTGCAATGTACGAATAAATGGAAGCATATACTGCTAAAAATACCTGTCAATTATCAAAGCCCTGAGAAACTATTTCAAATATTTATCCAACCAAGCAAAAAACTCTTTTTGCCAAAGTAAGCTATTTTGTGGCGTAGAAATCCAATGCCCTTCGTCAGGAAAAGTGAGCAAACGACTGGGGATTCCTTTTAATTGCGCAGCTTGAAAGGCTTGAAAACCTTCGCTCACAGGCACTCTAAAATCTTTTTCGCCATGAATGACTAAAATCGGTGTGTCCCAATTTTGTACGTAGTTGTGTGGAGACGCTTTTACATAAAAAGGCTTATATTTTGGGTCCCAAAATGCGCCACCAAAATCATAATTGGCAAAGAACATTTCTTCGGTTGTTGCATACCAACTTTCCATATTGAACATGCCACAATGTGAAATGAAGGCTTTGAAACGTTTTTGATGATTGCCCGCTAACCAATATACAGAATAGCCGCCAAAACTTGCGCCTACTGCCCCCAATTTGTCCGCATTAACATAAGGCTCTTTTTTCATCTCATCTATTGCCGAAAGATAATCTTGCATACATTGTCCTGCCCAATCTTGCCCAATTTGGTCATTCCAAGCCTGCCCAAAAGTAGGCATTCCTCTACGACAAGGCGCAACCACAATATAGCCATTTGCTGCCATAAGCTGAAAATTCCAACGATAGGAAAAACTTTGCGAAATAACCGATTGTGGACCACCTTGACAATACAATAAAGTAGGATATTTTTTGCTTGCATCAAAATCAGGGGGCAAAATTACCCAAACTAGCATGTCTTTGCCATCAGTTGTTTTTACCCAACGTTGTCTTACTTCGCCCATTTTTGTCGAACTCAATAAGTCTTTATTCGTATAGGTAAGTTGTGTAGCTTCCCCTGTATTTATATCAATTTTATATAATTCCGCCGGGTTTGCCATCGTTGTGCGGGTAGCAACCAAGCCACTTGCGGTCAATACCATTGCGCTATAATCCCAAACACCTTTGGTAAGTTGCTTAATTGCCTTGCTATCTGTGTCATATACAAAAACTTGTTTTGTG
>JAAFHL010000263.1 GCA_013298365.1 Bacteroidota bacterium
GCGATAAATATTGCCTTTGGGACCCAATGTACACCCAAGTGTCTTAGCAACATTCGACCCTACCAACGATTTTAGTGACGCTTTTGGACAGGTTGTGGTCAGAATGCGGAAAAAAGGCTATGACGTACAGTATGGCAGATGGCTTATTTCAGGTCGCCCCAAAGTCGTTTTATTTGGCTTACAAAGTGCTTGGCGAGAATTGAGCGACATCAAATTCGAACTATGGGAACATCACGACATTCCCACAGCAGGAAAAGATGATTTAGTGGACCAAGTACTTGTATTTGGGCATCTTACGAAAATATTCTTATTGGAATTAGCAGCAGTAGAAGCAAATAATCCTAAAAAAATCATTGCCCATTTTCATGAATGGATGTCTGCTACCCCTATTCCTTTTCTGCGTAAAAGAGATACACAAATACGCATCGTTTTTACCACGCATGCCACTTTGTTAGGACGTTATTTGGCAGGAAACGACCCTGCTTTTTATGAGCATTTGCCTTTTTATGATTGGGCAAAAGAGTCTAAACATTTTGGTATAGACACACAAGTGCGCATAGAACGGGCGGCAGCACATGGTTCGCATATTTTCACCACAGTAAGTGAGGTTACAGGCAGAGAATGTGAGTATTTATTAGGTAGAAAAGCCAACCTTATTTTGCCCAATGGACTTAATATTGAGCGTTTTACGGCATTGCATAAATTCCAAAATTTGCATCAAGAATATAAAGAAAAAATTCAATCCTTTATTATGGGACATTTTTTCAACAGTTATTCTTTTGATTTGGATAAAACCTTGTACTTCTTTACTTCTGGCAGATATGAGTATAAAAATAAAGGTTTTGACTTAACACTTGAAGCGCTTGCTCGGCTAAACTGGAAAATGCGTCAGGCGAAATCTGATGTTACCATTGTTATGTTTTTTATTACTAAAAGACCTTACATTAGCATGAAATCTAATGTCTTAGAGTCTCGAGCAGTGATGGAAGAAATTCGTAAAACTTGTGATGCGATTGTGGGCGAAGTAAGTGAAAAACTGTTCAATTCTGCGGCGGCTTCGTCTGATTATAGACTTCCCATACTCAACGATTTTGTCTCGGATTATTGGCGTTTGCGTTTGCGTAGAACCCTACAAACTTGGAAATCAAAAGAACTTCCGCCTGTAGTTACGCACAATTTGACAAATCCTGAACAAGATGAAATCATGAAATTTGTAGCACATGCCGATTTGACAAACCACAAACACGACAATGTAAAAATCATTTATCACCCCGATTTCATTTCCCCCATGAACCCACTTTTTGGAGTAGAATATGCAGATTTTGTACGGGGCTGTCATTTGGGCGTTTTCCCAAGTTATTATGAACCATGGGGTTATACACCTTTGGAGTGTGTGGCAAGTGGGATTCCTGCGGTTACAAGCGATTTGTCGGGTTTCGGCGATTATGCGATGGAAACCATGCCAAAACACGATGAGAACGGCATTTTTGTGGTAACAAGAAAAAACAAAACCTTTGAAGAGTCGGCAGAGGAATTGGCAAATGTGATGATGAAATTTGTGCTAATGAGTCGTAAAGAACGGATTACTTTGCGCAATCAAGTAGAAGCTTCTGCGGAGGATTTTGACTGGAAAAGCCTTGCAGCGCATTATGATATGGCGTATAGTTTAGCGATTGTATAAACTACGCAAAAGCCAGATTTTTTTCCATAAAATAGGGGTCGCAGCCCCTATTTTATGGAAAAAAATCAGATAACATCAGGATTAATCAAATGCGAGATTTGTTTATACAAATCTCGCATTTCTGGTTTATTTTCTAATAAATCAAGATGCTTATCAATTGTGGTTTTGTCCCCTCGAATTGCGGGTCCTGTTTGCGTATTTTGGGGCAAAAAAGCAAAAACTTTTTCGATATGCTCCCGCATAAGTGCTTCGTATATATTAAATGACATATTTTCAGGCAGCATTTCCTGCGCACTACGAAACAAAAAATTAGAGAAATTGCAAGCAATGACTGCGCCAAGATGCACTTTTAAACGGGTTGCGGAGTCTGCCAAAAAACTTTGATGAGAAAGTTTTTCTGCAATTATCTTAGCTATTTCAACTGCTTTTCCTTTTCCTTGATAAAAAAACGGCACTTCTTCAAGTGGGACAATTTTGTCTGTTGTAAAAATTTGCAAAGGATACAAAACGCCAATATCCTCCCCTACTGCGGCAAGTACCTCCATATCAATGCTGCCCGAAGTATGAAAGATGATTTTATTTTTCTCTGCCAAAAAAGGAGCTATTTCGCTGATAGATGTATCGCTTACACATAATATAACAACTTGTGTATCAATGTGTAACTCTTCTATTTTTGTAGAAAAAAAAGGGATATGAAAGATATTTGCATAATTTTCTACCTTCTCTTTAGAACGTCCAATGAGTTGTAATACATCAAAGCCTGCATTTTTTAAGTTCGGAATAAGGCTGTATGCTAAACGCCCTGTGCCAATAATGGTTATTTTCATACAACTCGTAAATAGATAAATCAATTAAAACCTCACTTGATACTGCACCGTAAATTTCCTTTGTTCGCCCATCGTACCCGGAATCGTAAAATATTCTATGTTTGCGATATTATCTACATTGATAGAAAGCGTGCTTTGCTTGGTCATATTATAAGTCGCTGCCAAATCAAAAACATGTTCACCATTTGGATGCGCTCTACGGAAATCTTCCAAATCGCCAATAATAAGGTACAAATATTGGTCTATTTGCTGCGTAAAACTGCGATAACGATAATTGGCATTAAAGCCTATTTTTTTGTAATTAAAGCCAAACGTATTTCGCACCAACCATCTATTTCTATATTTCAATAAAGAAGGATTATCTCTGTAAAGAGAGTTTGCGCCTGTTAAAGATAACATATCAAAAGCATCTATAATGTTATAGTTACTAATATTAAAGAAAGATAAATCTAACTGATATGTGGTATCAACTGCATTGAGATTTCTAGGGTCTATGTACGTAAAACCACCCGAAAAATTGAGGACCCAATCTTTGTTTATTTCATAATTATTCATCGTTGTAAGTTCCACACCCAAGATACGAGCTTTTGCCACATTACGGGTAGCAAAATAAGCAGTTGTTGCAAAATCATTGCCTAATTCTACCTTGTCAATCCCAAATTCCATCATGTTATTGTATTGCATTTTGAAAAGGGCAATATCTACATAACCTTTGAGCTTAGGATGCTCGGCTGTACCCGTCTGATAAAGTTGCCTAAAACCAAACTCTGCGCTATACCCTTTTTCAGGTCTTACGACTTTGCTTGAATCTATTTTTTCCAAATTTGGCGTGAGTCTTACCCCACTAATGCCCACTGTTGCAAAATATTCGGCAATACTTGGCGCACGAAACGCCTGCCCAAATGAACCTCTCACATTTGCACCACGCCATATTTCATAGTTTAAACCCGCTCTAACAATCGGCTGATTCGCTCGTTTTTGAATAATTCCCTGATTTCTATTCACAATATATATCATGCTATCTGCGACCGGCTCATTTTTCAAGGCATTTGTTTTCACAGATTCAAAACGAACCCCTAAACTTGCGTTCCACCTTCCGTACTTGCCGTCAAGTTGCGAATAAACACCCCCGAAAGATTGAGAACGAGTACCGCCAAAAATACTTGGTGCAACCACGTAAGTATAAGAACTCGTTATTCCACTCACCCAATTCCAATATTTACCGATACTTTGCTGATAAATAAAATCATTATAAACGATAAGATTCAAATAACTATCATTATACTCTTTTAATAAACGTCCTCTGTACCAATACAAACGCCCTTTATTACTTAAATATTTAATGCTTGGGTCAATCGTTAATAACTTCCTATTCAAGCGACTATAGATTCCCTGCCCTGTGTTAGGATATAAACCGCCACCTTGCAAAATCGTATCTTGTGGATTCGCAACAACCGACCACTTTGTGGGCTGATATCTGTCCCAAAAAATGGTAGTTCCACTTCTATCCAAAGAAAAACCGCCATTTACGCCTACCATTAACCCTGGAATAGATTTCGGTTTATATTTTAGATTGAGAAAAGCACGTATATTTTTGGCATCTGTATTATAAATATATCCTGTACTTTGCATCAAATCGGTTTGCGCAGAAATGCTAAAATTTCCAATTCTTCTTTGATGAAAAATATGTGCTGAACCAAAAACCGCTGCCGAAGTGCCGTCCCAATCTAAACTGCGATTACGAGGGCTATCAAAAAATCCTTGACGATAGCGAATAGAGGTAACAGGCTTTTCAGGAACTTCATTTGTAATAATATTTATCACACCGCCCATCGCCGCAGAGCCATACAAAACTGAACTTGCACCTTTGATTACTTCCACTGACTTTATGTTATCTACGGGAACCAAATCCAATTCAGATGCACCTCTATCACCACTTTGCAAAGGCAAACCATCTAATAACACAATCACACGACTTCCTACACCATACGCATAGCCCGAACTTCCCCGAATACTAATTTGCCCGCCTAGATTATCTATGCCTGGAATCTGCGTAATCACTTTGCTAATATTCGTGGTAGCTTGCAAATTAATGGCTTTCTGTCCTACTTTCACAATGGAAACGGTTACCTGATTTTCTTTTTGCTCCAAGCCTTTTGACGCACTAATGACCACATCGTCTGTAGAATAGTTTGGTGTTAGAATAATATTTTTGGTAATACGCTCTTCGTTTAGGTTAATAGAACTTTGATACAACGAATAGGTAGTCATTTGTGCAAAAATCTTTACCATTTTTCTGCCTTTTGTTTCAAAAACGAAAGAATATTGACCTTTTTCATCACTTTCACTTCCTGCTTCTGCCGCTGACATAGAGTCGCCTACAGCCACAACTACGCCTTGAATTGCCTTGCCTGTATTCGCATCTGTAAGTATCCCCGTAATTGTAACAGATTGTGCATGAGTTGTTTGTAAAAAGAATAAAGGGATTACCAATAAAAATAAAATGAACTTATAATAGTAATTAATCATGTTGTAATAAAAAGATAATCATTTTGTATATGTTTCAAGAAAAGGAAAGTAACCTATTTTTAAGTAGCTTTGTTTAGCAGCTAAAATTCTTAAAAGCCTGCAAAGATAATTATTTTTTCTTTTTTATCAAAAAAACAACTTTTATGATATTATACGTATATTTGTAAAAATAATAATATCAACAATATGTTTAAACAAAACCTTTTCCTCAAAATCTCTATCTTATTGATTACTACGCTATTATGGGCTTGTAGCAACAATGTACTGCGTATGACAAAATTTACGCCAAATGAAGAAATTGGCGAATTTCAGTCGTTTACGATTTCGTTTAATAAAGACATTGCGCCTACAGACAAAATAGATGAGTGGCTCAAAGCTGACTACCTCAATTTTGAACCCGCCGTTAGTGGACGTTATAAGTGGGTTGATGCAAAAACGCTGATTTTTTCGCCTTCAACTTCTTTGCAGCAAGGACAAACCTACAAAGCAAATTTCAATAAAACGGCTTTGCTTGCTTCAGCAAAAACGCCCGATATGTCAGCCCGTTTTAATGAAATTTCCTTCAAAACGCCTGATTTTACCGTATTAAAAGCGGAGATTTTTAACGACCCTATTCCTCATGCCGAATATAAATTGGCAGTTGTAGCAAATATTCATTTTAATTATGCCGTAAAACCTGAAGAATTGCGAGAGCATTTGCAGGTTTTTAAAGGAAAAGAAGAAATCAAAAACTACACTTTTGAAGAAAATGAAGCAGCAGAAGTAGTAGCGGTTAATTTCGGTGAAGTGGCACAAACTGCTGAAGAACAGGCGTTTAAAATTGTCGTAAAAAAAGGCTTAAATTCCGTTTTGAAGAAAACCCCTTTAAAAGAGGACCGCACTTTTTCGATAGAATTGCCGCCTATTCAGCGACTTGCGATTACAGAAGCTGTTGCAGCTATGACAGAAGATGGCTATCAAATTATCGTTACGGCTTCGCAGCAAATTGACCAAGAAAAAGCGGCAAAATTTATCGAAGTTGTGCCTGCTCTTGGCAATCAAACGATTGAAACAAGCGACAATGTGATGACAATCAAGGGCAATATCAAGCCTGAAGGTGAGGTGAAATTGAAAATTGCGAAAGGTTTGCCCGGTTTGTATGGCGGCGTGTTGGAAAATGAATACACCGAATATTTGACGGCTGATGATGTAGAACCGATTATGCGTTTTTCGGACAGAAAAGGCATGTATTTGATGCGTGGCGGAATGGAAAACCTTAAGATTGAGACCGTTAATGTACCCGAAGTAGAAGTAGAAATTCAAGAAGTTTTCCAAAATAATATGCTCTTTTTCTTTGCCAATAACTATTCTTATGACAGTTATCGTTATCGTGCAGCTTATGGTTTTGAGGAAAATTTAGACTTTGAAACAGGCGATTATGGCAAAAGCATTTATACAGAAGAAATAAAATTTGCAGGTGGAAAAAATGAGTTTCAATATGCTACCATTAATTTGCACAAAGCGATTAATCAGCGTTTTAAAGGGATTTATGTCGTAAAAATCACCTCAAATGACGACTACTATGTGCGTGATGCCAAAATCATTTCTTTCTCAGATATTGGCTTGATTGCCAAATATTCGGGTACAGATTTGATGGTTTTTGCCAATTCTATCAAAACAACACAATCTTTGGCAGGGGTAAATGTAAACCTTATTTCGTCTAATAATCAAATACTTGCGACTGCGGTAACAGATGCGCAAGGGATTGCTAATTTCCCAAATGTCAAAGATAAGGTAAAAGACTTTACGCCTCGTTTGATTTCGGCAGAAATGGGCGATGAT
>JAAFHL010000264.1 GCA_013298365.1 Bacteroidota bacterium
TTAATTAATACAAAAGTTTCCAAAGTGTAATAAAATCTCACGCACAACGACTTATCTTTTTTCATGGATACAAAAAAACGAATATTGATGCAAGCAAAGTTATTGTTCAGTCAGTACGGCATACGTAATGTGACAATGGACATTATTGCCCAAGAATTAGGAATTTCTAAGAAAACCTTATATCAATATTTTGAAGATAAAGGAGCGATTGTCTATGAAATGGTAAAAGCACATCAAGAGGAGCAAAAGGAAATCATGCAAGCGTTGTTAGACAGTGCAACAAATGCAGTAGAGGCTTTGGCAAATATGCTACATTATATTGACAAATTATTGCGGCTTGTATCGCCTTTGCTTGTGTTTGAGTTGCATAAATATTATCCTGCGGCGGCAAATTTGATGCGAGAAGACGAGGAGAAATTTCACTTGCCTTCTATTAGAGAAAATTTGGTATCAGGCATAAAAGATGGTCTATTTCGAGAAGATATTGACATAGAGGTGATTGCGCAGCTGCGTCTAGGCATGTTAGACACCGCAATGGACAGCCGCCGCTACCCGCTCGACAATTATTCTCCGCATAAGGTTCATATAGAGTTATTCCGCTTTTACATACATGGTCTGCTTACGGATAAAGGGCGGGAATTGTGGGAAAAATTAAAACATGAAAACTAACAATATGCAGTTAGGAACGAGTGAAAAATAAGATAGCCATTCTGCAAGAATCCAGAAAAGCTAAGTGATTCAGTATCAGTTTTCTGGATTCTTGCAGAATGGACAACCTTAACAAGTTATTTTTCACTCGTTCCTTAGTATCTACAAATAGTCTCAAAAATATAAAAATATGTATAAAATTCTTTATTTCTTAGGTTTACTTATCCCATTTTCGAGTTTCGCACAAAGCAGCGACCATGCTTTCAATATTGCGCAATGTGTAAAATATGCTTTGGACAACCAATATAGCATTAAAAATGCACGTTTTGACGAGTATATCGCTCAACAACAAGTGAATAACATAACGGGGGCAGGCTTACCACAAGTAAACGCAAGTGTCAATTTACAGGGCAATATTCAGCTTCCCAAATTCATTCTTTCTCTTCCAAATCCACAAACAGGAGAGCTTGTTGCCAGCAAAATCACCGCAGGGCAGCCTTTTCAGCATAATGCAGGTATAAATGTGGGACAGTTGGTATTTGATGGTACATTCTTTTTGGGCTTACAAGCAGCCAAAGAATTTGTAAATCTATCCAAAGTCATGACCGAAAGAACAGAAATAGAAGCCATTAACAATGTGGTTACGGCGTATTATACGGCACTTACCGCAAAAGAAGGCGGAGCATTGATAGATTTGAATTTGGCACGTTTGGAAAAAATGTACAAAGACACAGATGCGATGTATAGAAATGGTTTGGTAGAAAAAATAGACTTGGACAGAATCCAAATTTCTATCAATAATCTCAAAACAGAAAAGCAGAAATTTGAGCGCATGGTGGCTTTAACGGTAGCGTTATTGAAATTTCAAATGGCAATGCCGATAGAAGATAAGCTGATTTTAACAGAGAAGTTACCCGAAATCAATGTACAAAATGCAGACTTTGACAATTTAGCCAAAATAGACTTTAGCAAACGCATTGAGTCTAAACTGCTTGATAAACAAGCACTTTTGGAAGACTACAATCGCCGCCGTTATGTGGTAAGTTATTATCCTTCTGTCTATGCTTTTGGCTATTATCAATTCAATATGCAAGGCAAACAGGTGTTCAATTTTGAAGAAACAGGCACATTTAGCCAAAGTGCCGCAGGGTTGCAAATCAATATCCCCATTTTTGATGGTTTGCGTACAAATGCAAAGATTCAAGAGTCCAAAATGAATTCCGAAAAAATAAAAGTTTCTCGCCAAATGTTAGAAAGAGGTTTACAAATGGAAATGGAAAATGCCATTGCTACGCTCAAAAATAGTAGAGATAATTACCAAATTCAAACCGAAAATGTGGAACTTGCCAAAAGTGTTTTTGCCAAAACGCAACTCAAATACAAAGAAGGCGTAGGCTCAAGCTTGGAAGTAAACAATGCTGAAATCGCTATCAAAGAAGCTGAACGAAATCGTTTGACAGCGCAATTAGAGTATCTTACCGCAGAGTTGAAGGTGCAGGTTATAAAAGGGGAATTGAGGGAGAAGTATGGGAGATAAAATTGAAAGTTGAAAGTTACAGTATGTGCGGTTGTTAAGTGAAGTCGAAACAATCATCTGCTAAAATCTAAGTAAGGTATAAAAAATAAGTTGGCGTTTTTGTAGCATACGCTTTAGCTTGTGTTTAGATGTTATGCCAGAAGCTAAAGCGTATGTTACATCTATAATTTGACCAAGTTATTTTTCACCTATTACTAAATTTATATGCTACAAAATAAAAAATATGGAATTTACACCAGAACAAAAAGTATTAAATGACCTATTTGGGCGTGATATGACTTATATCATTCCTCAATATCAACGTCCATATTCATGGGATTGTATGGGCAAAAGTGATAAAAACAATCAGGTCAATATGTTGTGGCAGGATTTAATGGATTTTTATGAAAGTAAAAGCCCAAATATCTATTTCATGGGTTCAATGGTGTTAGTTATCAGCGATGAAGGGCAGAGGGTATATGAAGTTGTTGATGGGCAACAGCGATTGACCACCCTAAGCATTTTGCTAACCGCTATTAAGTGTTTTTTAAAAGACGTTATCACAAAAAAAATAATCCCACTTTCAGATGCTGAACAACTTATTGCATTTCTTCAACGCTCTTCAGAAGCAATAGATGAGATTGTTTTTAATCAAAAGCGGGGACAAGGACTTTTTACAATACCCGAAAAAAAAGTAAAGATACAAACGACTACGGGTTTTAACTATGATAATGTGTTGGCAGTTGTGATGCAGTGTGGAGACGTTTCGAGCATTTCATTAGCAGAAGCATCTTCCGAGCAAAGAGAAGTGTCTATGCGCTATTTCAATAATAGACAATATTTTATACAAGAACTGAACCATAAATTCTTAGATAAAGGAATCTTAACCCTTGAAAAAGCAAGCGATTTAGATAGCTTCTTTAACTTCTTGATGAATAAAGTTAGTATTGTTCAAATTAAAACTTCAAAATTTGAAATAGCATACCAGATTTTTGAAATATTAAATAATAGAGGACTTCCGCTTTCCAATAAAGATTTGTTTAGAAATTTTCTCATAAACAAATTTTTTGAACTAAAATCTTCAAATGAAATACCATATAGGGATTTAGACCCTAACGCAAAATGGCAATATTTAGAAACAAATTATGAGTTAGATAGTGAATTTATTAGCCGTTATGTAGAGAGTAAACGGGGGAAAAGTCAGCAATATTCTGCGTTTAATGACTTGCAAGAGGTTTATAAAAACTATTTTCATGATACATTAACAGAAAATAAAACGCTGCTATTTTATGCAGATATAGAAGCAAATTTAGCCGTATATACAAAGATATTAAATGTAGCATTTGAAAATAAGCGAATAAAAAATGCCATTCATTTTTTGTTAAAATCAGGCAATCAGAGCTATATACTAACTTTATTATTATCTTTATTTAGAAAAGAATATGACGAAACGAAAATTTTGGGTTTTTTAGTGGCATTGGAAAAACAAATGATATATATGCTACTAGGCACATTGAGATTTACATCAAAACCGATTTAGATTTATGAAGCAATAAATCACCTTAATAGGGGGGATATAGCCGCCGCAAAAATGGTTTTTGATTTGGAGACTTCAAAAATAAGCGAATTAAAAACATTATTTGACAAAAATATCAAAGAAAATGACATTGCTAAATTGATGATAGCAAGATATTACTACGCCATAGACAATCACTTGCCCGATGATGTAGTAAGCCAAAGTTTAGACTTTGATAAAGCAACTTTAGAACATATTATCCCACAAACGCCTAATTTGGCTACAAATTGGATAACTGATTTTGATAAAACTTTTAGAGAGGCATATACTTATAAGTTAGGCAATATGACTTTATTGACACAAAAGATGAATTCCGCCGCTAAAAACTATGATTTTGCTCGAAAAAAAGACATTTATGGAAAAACAAAGTTAAATATGACGACAGAAATTGCAGCACTTTCTGTCATTAATCCCGATTTCATCACAAAACGACATGAAAGAATCGTAGCATGTATCATCAATGATTTGGGATTGTAATAAATAGCTACAAAAAATAACAAATACATTATGCAAAAAATAATCATCAAAAACTTTGGACCTATACAAGAAGCTGAAATTGAGCTGAAAAAAGTATTGGTGCTGATAGGTGAGCAGGCAAGTGGTAAAAGCACGATTGCTAAGTTGATTTATTTTTTTAAGACGTTGAGGCAGGATTTTTCTTCTTTTTTATTTCTTCGTAAAAGCAAAGATTTTGTATTTGAAATTCAAGAAAAATTTTATCAATATTTTGGCAGTCCTTTGTATTTACAAACTTTTGAGATTACTTTTTATTACAATGTTGAGACAAATAAATATATAAAACTTAATCTTTTGTCAAACAAAAAATTAAATATAGAAGTCAGCAATGATTTTCTTAATAAAGGAATTGATACGGAATTACCAAATTGGAAAGGAAATTCGCAATTAGAAGTAGAATACCTTTTAGTAAAAGCGACTAACTTACCTGATTTATTATTTGAAATCAATCAAAAGAGCTTATTATTTGTGATTGCAGGTAGAAATGCAACGGTTAATTATTCTGAATTATTTGAAAAATATTTATTTGCGCATGTTCAAAATAAAATAGAAAATTATACAAGCCAATCTTTAGCCGCAAAATCTCAAACAATAGAAGAAATGTTGATGCTAAAGTTTATTGAAAATGTAAGTTACCTTCAAACGTTCTTTAGGAAGAATCAAGGGTTCGATGCTTATATAAAATATGATAAGATAGGACTAAGTTTATTAAAACAGAAAATAGAAAAAATATTAAAAGGAAAGTATAGTATAGATAATGCTGGCGAAAAAATTATGTTAAATGAAAGTCAATCTGTTTATCTTTCTCAAGCCTCATCAGGACAACAAGAGGTTATAAGAATTTTACAAGATATTTTTGTACTTATTTTGTTAGATACAAAAGCCTTGCGTATCATTGAAGAACCTGAAGCACATTTATTTCCTGTGGCGCAAAAACACTTGATTGAGTTGTTGGCGTATATGGTCAATCATGATGAAGATAATCAGCTCATTATCACCACACATAGCCCATATATGCTTACGATTTTCAATAATTTGTTGTTTGCAGATAGAGTAGTAGAAAAAAATGCAGCAGCCGAAAAAGAAGTGAATGAAATTATTGAAAAAGCATTTTGGTTAAAAGCAAGTGATTTTTCGGCGTATTCATTAGGAAATCAATCTTTTGGCGAAGATGCAGCCTATTGTGAATCTATTTTTAATGAAAAAACGGGCATGATTCAGCAAAATTATTTAGACGATGTTTCAGAGATGTTGGGCAGCGATTTTCAGGCTTTGATGAATATTCATGCGAAAACTTTTGCCAGATGATGTCAAAATTTGAAGCCATACAAGCACGATTAACTGCTACTTTTGAGCGTTTTGAAGCGATATTTGAGACAACATTAGATAATGAATTTGCTGTGATAGATATAGAAAATGAGCGTTCTTATATTGTTATCAAAAATGCTAATCATTTCATTATCAAACAAAATGACAGTGAAAAAACAATAGATAATGCAGATTTAAGCCGTTTGTTTTTTATTAGAAATGCGAAAAAGATAGGTTTTATTCCCATTGATATGAAAAACGGCTTGGTTGAATTTGGGACAGCACGTTGTGATTTTATTCTTTTTGATGAAAATGATTTCTGTTTTATCGAAATGAAATTAAATGCCACAAGTGATAAAAAAAGGAGTATTAGGGTAAATAGGACAGAATCAATGAAGCAATTAAGTCATACAATTACTTTTTTTGATGAAAAACTAAGCCAAAATTATGAAGGATTGACAAGAGAAGCCTATATTTCTACGCCAGCATTTTATCCTCGAAGAAATGCAAGTTGGGAACAAATGGCAGTAGCATTTATGGAAATATGTGGTATTCAACTTTTTGAATCAAATGAAAAAATCTGTAAATAATGCTTATCTGCGAAAATCTATCAAAAAAAATTTAAACAAACAAATACACGTTTTCTATACAATATATGAAAAAAATTATTTTAGCCATCTTTGCGATTGCCTTAGTAGGCGGAGGGGCTTACACCTTATTCAACAATAAGCAAAAAATAGACGCTTCTAAAGTGCAGAAGCAGGAAAATATTGCCGTCCCTGTGGCGATTTCCATCCTCAAACGACAAACAGTGAATAGCGAATTTAGCTATATTGGCACATTTGCCGCAAACAAGGAGGTAAATGTTGTACCTGAATCGCAAGGCAAAATTTTGAAAGTCTTTGTAAAAGAAGGAGACTATGTGAAACAAGGACAAACGCTTGCTAAAATTGATGACACCATGTTGCAAATTCAGTTGCAAACGCTGCAATCGCAACTTGCTACACAACAAGCAGGTGTAAGAACTACCGAAAGTGGCTTGATGACGGCACAAAGTGGCGTTGCTACTGCCAAAAAATCTGTAGGAACTACGCAAAATGCCTATCAAACCGCACTTACTTTGTTGGATAAAGCCAACAAAGATTTGGCTCGTTTTGAAAACCTTGCCAAAGAAAATGCAACAACTGATGTGATGGTGCAAAATGCAAAAGCAGGTGTTACACAAGCGCAAGCTGCAGTAAATCAAGCAGAAGCGGGTATC
>JAAFHL010000265.1 GCA_013298365.1 Bacteroidota bacterium
TGTTTGCAACTGCATCTTCTTATGGCTTACCTGAATGGCCTATTTATCTCATTTTGGGCATAGATGAATTGATGGATATGGCTCGCACAGCTGTAAATATCATCGGAAATTGTCTTGCAACGGTGGTTGTGGCAAAATGGGAAGGGGAGTGGAGTCCAGAAAAGACGGCTATTTAGGTTTTCGTAGGTTTGCACAGATGTGAGAAATCTGTGCAAATCTGCCAGAAATTAAGTACATTTAAATGCCTATTTTTGTTGTAAGGAACAGGTGAAAAATAGCTTGTTAAAACGGGTAGTGTCTGAACTTGTAATCAGTGAGCTTAGTTAGTGAGCTGGTTGTTGAGCTTGTCGAAACATTGTCAAACTATGCCGAAATAAGCTTGTCTAAGTGTTTGTCATTTCGTATATTCGCCCATCAAAAATAAGAAAATAAATATTGCTATCCACGAATAACCTTCCATTCATCTTCTGCGCTTTTGCCAATGTTGTTAAGCCGTTTCAAGGGGCTACGCCCGCTTGAAAGGCTATAAAAAAAAGTCATATAAGATATTAATCTTGCAAACGGTCGCAGACCTTTGCAACGGTTATCTTTGCGGTCGTTGAGCGAAGCCGAAACGCCGCTTTACTTTTTGCCAAAGGCAAATAGCTGGTAGGGCTTCGACAGTTCGACAGGCTCAGTCACCACAAAGAGATAGCATTTATTAGCACACACATTCATTTACGCATCTTCTTTGGGCAAATAGGTAATAATTCCCGTATTTTTTTCGGTAAAGTGTCTTTCTGCAACGCCTTGAAAATCAATAGGATTGACCTTTTCAATTCGTTTGATATAGTCCTCAAAGGAAATGAGTTTGCCAAAATCCAATAATTCTTTGCCCATGCCCAGCATCTGATTCACTAAGTTTTCATTTCCCAGCACTAACTGCCCAATTAACTGCTTCTGAACATGCGAAAATTGCAAACTGCCCATGACTTTTTTGCTGCTTTCTGCCAATTCCTTTGCCACTTTGTTGCGAATCTTCTTCAAATTTCCTGCATCACAAGCATAATAAATGCCCCACAAGCCTGTATCTAAAAAAGGTGCGTAAAATGCACTGATATTGTATGCCCAGCCATATTTTTCTCGAATATTAAGATTCAAGCGGGAGTTCATCGCAGAGCCGCCTAACCAATTTATCAACATAGAAAAAGCAGGATAATCGTCATGTCGCATGTCAATCGCTCTGCCGCCCATCAACTCATGTGCCTGATGCGTAGAAATCTCACTTGTTTCATTTTTTGCCTCCCATTCCAAAGGTTTGACTCTTGGGGGATTGCCCGAAAGCAAAGGCAAATCTTTCATATATTTATTTGCCCATTTCATCAGTTCTTTTTCAGTAATATTGCCCGCAATCGAAAATACAATTCTTTCTTGGGTATAAAAAGCATTTCTAAAAGCCATAATTTTTTCCCTATCTATCAAAGGCAAACTTTCTTTTGTGCCTAAAATAGGGATTCCTAAACGATGATTAGGAAAAATAAGCGTATCAAAATCCTCAAAAATTGCCTCATCAGGCGCATCTCTGTACATGTCTATTTCCTCCAAAATTACCTGCTTTTCTTTCACAATTTCTTTTTCGGGAAAAACAGAGAAAAAGACAATATCTGTCAAAACATCAATCGCCCTTTCCACATGCTCCGAACTCAAAGAAGCATACACACAGGTTTTTTCCTTTGTGGTATAAGCATTTACATCTCCTCCAACCGATTCTATATAGTTTAAAATATGAAAAGTCTTACGGCGAGTCGTCCCTTTAAACACCAAATGTTCGATAAAATGCGACATACCCGCAGCATCTTCAAAATCATCTCGTCCACCTACATCTATAATATAGCCACAATGTACGCTGCGTGTGTGAGGTGCATACTTATAAGCGATACGCAAGCCATTGGGAAGTTCTATTATTTTTTCTGACATTTATTTTATATTGGCAAATACATGAAAAAGCCTGCAAATATACGAAAGTGAACGGTATATGTGTGTAAAAAGCCTTTTTTTCGTGTAGAAATTAGGAGATAAAAAAAAAATAACTGTATCTTTGCGCACAATAAATCGTCACAAGTAAGAATTTTATCCCAAAATACTATATGCAACACACAGCAATTATCGTCGCAGGCGGGACGGGGACTCGTATGGGCGGCAGCATACCAAAGCAGTTTTTGCCTTTAAAGGGAGTGCCAATCATTATTACTACTTTACGCAAGTTTTGGGCTGCTAATGGCAGAACCGAAATTGTGCTTGTTTTACATCCTGATTATTTTCCAGAATGGGAAAAAATTGCGACAAAACATCTGCTAACAGTCGAAAAAAAACACATTCGCTTATGTGAAGGGGGAAGCGAACGCATTTTTTCGGTGGAAAATGGACTAAATTGCCTTCAAACGCTCATGGCGGACAAAAAAAATGTATTGGTCGCAGTACATGACGCAGTGCGTCCTTTTGTCTCTGTTGAGATTATCCAAAAAACTTTTCAAATTGCCGAGAAACAAGGGGCAGCAGTTCCTTGTGTAGCCGTAAAATCTTCGCTACGAAAAATCGTCTCTTGGGAAAGTATGGAGACAGAAGCGGTTGATAGAGCCGACTATTTAGAAGTGCAAACGCCACAGGTTTTTCATCTTGACGAACTGAAAAGTTGTTTTGACAAAAGGGAATTTGATGACTTTACAGATGAGGCAAGTCTCTATGAAGAAGTTTCGGGCAAAAAAGTAGCGGTTGTAGAAGGCAGTTATGAAAATATCAAAATCACTACGCCCGAAGATGTGCGATAATTTACCAAGTACCTAAAAACATTTTGTAAGTATAGCTGTTTAGAGGGTATATTATATTTCAATTAAAATATGAAAAAATTATTTTTCAGCTTATTTGGCTTGCTCACTATGGGCAACACGTCAGTAACTCACATAAATGGTAAACCATTGGAACAATCTTCTGTGTACGACTTCACAATGAAAAGTTTAGAGGGGCAAGATATTGCGCTCTCTCAATACAAAGGCAAGGTGTTGATTATTGTCAATACTGCTAGCAAGTGTGGGCTTACGCCACAATACACTGAATTAGAGGCTTTTTACAAAGCTAATAAAGAAAAAGGCGTAGAAGTTTTGGGCTTTCCTGCCAATAATTTCATGCACCAAGAGCCAGGTTCTGACAGTGATATTAAGGCGTTTTGTACCAAAAACTATGGTGTTTCTTTCCAAATGTTTTCCAAAATTTCGGTAAAAGGCAAAGACATTGACCCACTTTATCAATATCTTACTTCTTCTACAAAAACAGATGTAAAATGGAACTTCCAAAAATTTCTGGTAGGAAAAGATGGCAAAGTCATCGCAAGCTTTGCACCTACGACTTCTATCAATGACAAAGAAGTAACAGCAGCAATTGCAGCAGCGTTGAAATAAATTCGCAGATTTCACAGATGGAAAGAGATTTCGCAGATAAAAACTGTGAAATCTCTTTTTGTGATTACCATTTTCCCAAAGACTTACTAAAAATATCTTGCGTAATTTGGTCATTGATTTTCTCAATTAACTCTCTTTCTACCGAAGCAATAGGCGTACTTGCATTAAAATCTTGAAAACTCCGAAATGTTTGTTCCCAATTTTCGATGGGATTAATGCGGTTTTCATATTTCACTTTTACTGAAACTTCCATGCGATTTTGGGCAGCACCTGTATTAATCGTACTGCCCCCCGACACAGCAACAGGCACAATACTGTACGACATAATTGCCCCACTTAATTGTATATCGCCATTATTTGCCAACAAAGCAAGATTGGATTGCTGCAAAAAACGATTGCGTAACTGCTCGGTGAACTGCTGCGAGTGATACGAAATGACAGTACTTGCTTCATTTGCAAATGGAACAACCGATAGCGTTTTGATGCGTTCATCTATTTCTCCCCCCCCAGTAAAATTGTATTTTAATGAAATACAGGAAGTTAAGCATAATAAGACAATAAATGGATATATTTTCATAAAACAAGAAATTTAATGCTACAAAGTTAAGGCTTTTATGTATAGCATATTTGTAACTGTGAAGGAAAAAGCTAAACATGTGTCAAATTTAAGTAATAAATGTATTAGCTGTGATTATGGAGAATCGCAGTACGGTAAAAAAATAAGTAACTTACATTAATGTGTTTGCCGAAATGAGGTTCATATTATTGGCGTTTCGACTTCGCTCAACGACCAATATTGAAAAACTACTGCGTATTATTGGCGTTTCGACTTCGCTCAACGACCAATGCATTTTTTACGGCTTTGTACTAACATCAGCTATATTCAATAATTATTTTAAAAATTATTTCCTTGATAATCAATTAGATAATAAAAAATCAAAAAAATATTTGATACATTACTTGTAAATGTATAAGATTCTTATGTATCTTTGCGTTATAATTAAAATTCATATTATGATATACACAACAGAACTCATAAAAGGCACGCTCAAAACCATTGTGTTGAAACAATTAGCCGATAATTCCAGAATGTATGGCTACGAGATTACGCAAAAGGTAAAAGAATTGACTTTTGACAAAATCCAGATTACCGAAGGTGCATTGTATCCAACTTTACATGCTTTGGAAGAAGATGGGCTTGTAACAACAGAGGTTGAATACATTGGCAAAAGGGTACGGAAATATTATCGTTTGAGTCCTACGGGCAAAACGAAAACGGAGGAGAAAATTAGCGAAATCGCCGATTTTATAGAAACATTGAGGTTTTTATTAGACATTAAACCCGTTGTTAGTTAATCACTATCAACTTTTTACTTTCAACTTTCAACTCAAATATGTATTCACTTAGCAATAAACAAATAGATTACATTCTCGACGACATTCGCGCGCGTGGCATAGAGATGCAGAGCTTGCAAGGTGACTTGCTTGACCATATTTGTTGTATTATTGAGCATAATCTCGAAGAAAATGGAGACTTTGAGAGCTTTTATAACAAAACAATTACTTCTTTTTACAAGAAAGAATTGCGAGAAATAGAAGAAGAAACCATCTCCTTATTAACGTTTAAACACTATTATCAAATGAAAAAGCTCATGATTATTAGCGGCGGATTTTCTGTTGCGGCATTTATTGGAGGTTCTTTTTTTAAAATTATGCACTGGCCTGGTGCGAGCATGTTGCTTTTATTAGCGATTCTTACGGCAAGTTTGATATTTCTGCCTTTAATGTTTATTCTCAAAGTGCGAGAAGAAAGTAGCACAAGGGACAAAATTGTTACAGGCTTAGGAACAGTTTTTGGTATAATATCCTCATTAGGAACACTTTTCAAAATCATGCACTGGCCTTATGCCAACATCATGATGTTTGCGGGATTAGCTGCTTTTATGTTGTTGTTTATTCCTGTTTACTTTTTTACAGGGATTCGCAATCCCGAAACGAAGGTGAATGTGATTGTGTCATCTGTTATATATGTACTTGTAGGGGGCTTAATGTTCTCATTGATAGATTTGCGAAACCATGAAACAGAACACAAAATGAAAATGTATGCCTTTATGAAAAATGAAAATTTGCTACATAATATGCAAGCAAATAGCACAGATTCTACTTCACAAAGTGTTGCTTTTGAAGCGATTAACAAAGTTTCAGAAGATTTGAAAGGCTTGATATTAGAAAATGGAACGGGTGTGAAAAATATTCCACAAGATTTTGAGGCAAAAGATTTGATTATGCAAGAAGGACAAATCGGGGCTTTTTTTGTGGATAATTCAGCAGCTTCACAATTATTGACAGATTTGAACGCAAAAATCGCACAATATAACGCCACGCAAAATGGTGCAAGTAAAATTGACATGGAACATAGTGTATTATCGCTTGCACCTTACGAATTGAGAAATTATAGCAATTATTTCATTTTGAATAACATTTCGCAACTGCAATTTCAGCTCGTAAATGCCCAAAAATCTTTGGTAGCCGCTAAGTAAATACCTAATATTTAATTCCTTATCTAATATTCATTTTTTGTATTACGCAAGATAGAGAAGAACGCAAGTTTTTCACGAAGGGGATTTCATGCAGAATGATAATAGATTATGTACTCATAACTAACTCAAAATGAAAACATTCCAGTCTTTTCTTATGACAATATTGCTATTTTTTGCGCAAAATAGCTTTGCTTGCAGCTCCTACAAAGTGAGTGTAGGCGACAAAACCATGGTCGGCAGCAACTTTGATGCCTATTATTTGAACGCCCAACTTTGGTTTGAAAATGCCAAAAATGCCAATGAATCTGGTGCGTTTTTTACGGGCGGAAGAATAGACGGCAAAAATGGCATTGCGCCACAAACAGGTATGAATGAATTTGGGCTTACTTTTTCACGACTTGCTTCTGCTCCTCCTGAGAAGGAATTATTACCCAAAACGCTTAAAAAAAACATCACAAGTCCTACGCTTTATTTGAAAGAAATTTTGCACAGATGCAAAACCGTTGAGGAGGTAAAAGCCTATATTTCGGAATATGATTATGGCTTTTTTAGCGAAGATGTATTTATTTATGTGGATAAATCGGGTAAATATTTGGTGGTAGAGCCTGATACAATGGTAATTGGCAGCGAAGCAAAATACGTTTTGGCAAATTTTTGTCCTTCTCAAATCGCTGATTTGAGCAGCGTAAAGCAAGATAAATACCAAAAAGGCATAACTTTTTTGAAAAATAAGATAGATACAAGCCTTACTTTTTGTACTGCTTTATCGGATACCATGCACGTTTGCCGCAAGAAAATTGGCGATGGAACCTTATTAACGATTATTCGAGATTTGAATTTGGGAAACT
>JAAFHL010000266.1 GCA_013298365.1 Bacteroidota bacterium
CCCCGATTTCATCCAATTTTTCGTGCAAGCACGAAAATTCGGGTTGTTTTATGGGGACTTATCATTTTTCTACCGATATTTTATCCCTGACGGGATATGAAAAAAGAAATGGCAGAAATATTGCTTAATAAAAACAATTAATAATGACAAAATTATATTTTTTATTTCTAAGGCTGCTTTTTTGTATATTGCTACTTGTGTACCTCAATATATCCGCACAACATGCGATATATTGTTTTCCGACTAAAAATCCTAATCATATAGAAAAAATTCAACTTAGCCTTGAAAATGAAGATTATACAGAAATAGCCGAATATCTTGCGAAAAAAATACAGATAGACATTAGAAGCAGAAAAGGCAACTATTCAAAAGCACAGACAAAGTATATCATAAAAGAATTTTTCAATAATAATCCACTCGAAAAAGTACAGTTATTAGAAGATAAAGATGGATTAGCGACTTTTTGTGGTTTGGGGCGAAAGGGAAATTATGAGATAAAAATCAGAATACTTACAACAGACGAAGGATACAATATAAGCGAAATTTATATAGAAATACCCAATTGATTTACAACCACTATAAGCGGTTGATTTCTAATGATTAATTTTTATACTAAGTATAAGTTGCAAAAAACTACCCGTTAGTATAATTTTTAATTATTCATTTTTAACTATTAATTACTTAATGCGTTAC
This sequence comes from Bacteroidota bacterium, assembly GCA_013298365.1. Classification (GTDB taxonomy): domain Bacteria; phylum Bacteroidota; class Bacteroidia; order J057; family J057; genus JAAFHL01. The sequence goes on from JAAFHL010000266.1 coordinate 694, forward strand.
TTTTACATAATCATTGCCTTCTTTTTCCTCACAGCTTGTGCAGATGTAGTGCCGATTTGGTCTGGGAAAAAGAACTTGGCGGAAAATACTCTGTATTTTTCCAAACCTATCGAATTTGATTTGCAAGTAGTAGGCAATAAGGCTGATGTGCCTGTGCCTTTGTATTTGGAATTAGATGTAACTTATTACACGCAAATCGGCAGGACTGATTTGCCTTTGTCGTTTATTTTTGAAAAAATAGGCGATGTAAAGGCTTTTCCCATTGAAAAAGATAAAACTATTTTACTCAAAGAAAAAGATACTTGGCGTGGAAAAGCAGATGAATATAATTCCGATTATACCCTTACAGAGCAAGTTTTACCTGATTTGAAACTGTTGCCAGGCAAATATAAGTTGAAAATCTATGGCAATGATGCGGGCAATCCCAAACGCAAAGATGACGGCTCTGAAAAGATTTTTGGCGTTATACAGCTCGCTGTTAGGTTATATGAAAAAAAATAAATATGAATTGGCAAGAAATCTGGTCTCAATTTGCAAAAAAATCGCATAATCCCCTTGTTCAAGTTGGCAGAACGGTGAATGGAGAACCCATGTCTGAAGCCTTATTAGATGAAATTGTAGCAGACATTGTGCGAAAAACAAATATGCAAATCACAGATAATGTATTAGATGTGTGTTGTGGAAATGGGATTTTAACGCAAAAATTGTCAAAACATTGTGCCAAAATTGTGGGCATAGATAGCGAAAAAGCCTTAATCACCAGGGCTAAAAAAGATTTTTCGAACAAAAATATTGCATATTTTGAAGGTGATGCCTTAGAAATATCAAAGACGGTTGATGAGAAATTTCAAGTAATCATCTTGTACTTTTCTTTTCAATATTTTGACTCCATCGCAAAAGGCAAAAAAGTACTTTCAGAAATGGAATATTTATTGTCCCAAAAAGGATGCATTTTGCTCGGAGATGTGCCTGATGGCAACAAAATACACATCTTCTATCCCAATCTTTTGCACAGAATTCGCTATTATATATCTTGTTTAACAGGAAAAAATGTAATGGGCAAATTTTGGAAATCCCAAGAAATCCATGAAATTGCCGATAAATTGCAGCTAAAAGTAGAAGTTTCTCCCCAAAAAGAAAAATTACCTTACAATTATTACCGTACAGATTACCTGCTCTTTTCTGTAAATCACCCAAATTAAGCTGTCTATTTTCCGGTATGTCCAAATCCGCCAGCCCCTCTTTCTGTGTCCGAAAGAGAATCCGTCAATTCCCATGCTACGGTTTCATGCTTGGCAATTACCATTTGCGCAATGCGCTCCCCTTTGTTGATAGTAAAAGGCTCTTTTCCGAGATGTACTAACATGACTTTTATTTCGCCTCGATAATCGGCATCTATTGTGCCTGGCGAATTTGGTATCGAAATGCCATGTTTCCATGCTAAACCGCTACGAGGTCGGATTTGCGCTTCATAACCTTGCGACAATTCTATGTATAAACCTGTGGGAATCAAGACTCTGTCAAGACTTTGCAAAGTGATTGGCTCGTCATTATTTGCGTATAAATCCATGCCTGCGGAGAGTGCTGTTGCATATTGCGGCAGTGGATTTGTGGAGGTATTTACAATTTTCATTTTCATGGCGCAAAAGTAAAAAAAAAATCTTATTTTTGTATCGCAGATTTTAGCAGATGATAAAAGATTTCGCAGATAGCATAATTTCTGCGTTTATCTGTGTGAAATCCCCAAAAATCTGCGAGAAATTCAAGTTACATTTATGAGATATTTATCTTTTTTCATATTGTTATTTTATTCGATTTCTTTATTATCTCAATCTTTGATAGCGCGAGATAACACCTATTTGCGTAATGGCAATCAGGCTTTTTCAGACAAGAATGCTTTGGAAGCAGAGAAGTCTTACCGTAAATCGTTGGAAATCAATCCTCAAAATACTACTGCTCAATATAATTTGGGCAATGCTTTATATGCACAAAAACGCTATGAAGAAGCGACTACACAGTTTCAGGCGTTGGTACAACAGCCTAATAATGAGAATTTTTCCTACAATCTTGGCAATAGTTTATTGGAACAGAAAAAATATGCAGAAGCAATAGCTGCCTATAAACAAACTTTGCGCAAAAATCCTAAAGACGCTGATGCTCGTTATAATTTGGCTTATGCACAGTCAAAATTGAAGGAGCAAGAGGAGGAGAAAAAGGACAAAAAGCAAAACGAGGACTCCGAAGATAAGGAAAAAGATGAGCAGAAAAAACAAGAGGAGCAAAAGAAAAAGGAGGAACAGCAAAAACAAGAGGAACAAAAAAAGCAAGAAGAAAAGCAAAAAGAGGCTGAAAATCAACAGAAAAAGGAAGATAAACAGCAAGAAGGAGATAAGCCACAAGAAAATCAGCAGCAACAAAAACCTTCGGGCATTTCGCAAGAAGATGCAAAACGCATGATGGAAGCGTTAAAAAATGAGGAGGAAAAAGTACGGGCGAGGGTGCAACAGCAACGCAATCAACAGCAAATGGGCAGTAGAAAAGGTGGTAAGGGACGGGCAGAAGGACAAAAAGACTGGTAATTACATATTGTTAGCCATTCAAGGCGAATCTAAAAATCTATATCATATTCTAATCATCATATTATGCAAAAAACTTCTCTTTTGCTCCCACTTGTCCTTATTAGCCTTGCCGCTTGCAATCCCTTGGACAGTTGGAAAAACATCAAAACGCCTAAATATCAGCCTGGCGTGGCTTTTCCGCTTATCAATACCGACTTTACGATTCGGGAAATCTTAGGGAAATTTAACGATGGACGTTATATAGATACGCTCACTGATGGCACAATTGCGGTTGTGTATCGGGGCAAGGCAATTTCCGTAGGTGGAAAAGATGTTTATACATTTCCTGCCATAAGTGATGTGCCGATTCCGATCAATAGCACAACTATTCCTTTTAATAGCTTGCTTGGGCAAGATTTCAAAAAAATCATTTTCAAAGGAGGAAATATTGTGTTAAAAGTGAATAATACGCCGAATCTCTTTGCAAATGATGTAACTTGCAAGGTTACTTTTAGCCATTTTAAACTAAATGGACAGGCTTTGACAAGTTCTTTCACCATTCCAAAAAATACAGGAACTACTGCAACAACGGTTACACAAAACATCTCAACTGCGGGCGCAACCTTAGATTTATCTTCAGGTGACATCAATATTTCTTACACGATTAACAATCAAAACACACCTTTCATGAGCGGAAACCTGTCTTTTTCCCTTGAAAACATGCAATATAGCTACATAGAAGGAAAAATACCGCAATATTCCTTTAATTTAGATGAAACAATAATTGATTTGGATATTTTTAGGTATTGGAAATTAGGTGATGTGTATTTCAAAGACCCAAGAATTAATTTAATCGTTGCAAACTCGTATGGCGTGCCGCTTCGTGCGCAAGCAAATATCTTAAATGCGATTGCTTCAAATGGCGTAAAAACTGCCATTACCAATAGTGATTATCCTAATAATGTGTTCAATTTCCCTTACCCAACTGTTTCACAAGCAGGTAGTTATGCTTTGGATACTTTTAAATTTAATGGCACAAACTCGAACTTGGGACAAATTATTCAACAGCGTCCGCCACAAGTAGAATACCAAGTTTCTGCGGATTTGAATCCTAATGGGGTACAAGGTTTTATTACTGACAGCAGCAAATTTGATATTTATTTGGATATTGCGCTGCCCATGTATGGACGTGCAAAAAATTACACCTTGACCAAAGATTTTGATACGGATATGTCCATTTTTTCGGCGATGGATTATGCAAAATTCAAATTAGTTACCGAAAATGGTTTCCCTGCCGATGTTAAATTACAACTTTTATTCCTTGATGAAAGTGGAAAAGTCTTAGATTCCTTATTTTCAAACAATTCGGTTATTTTGCAAGCAGCAGCAGTTGATGGAAATGGCAGAGTAAATCAAGCAAACAAAGCCATCAAAACCACAGAATCCGAATTTACGCCTGAACGTTTTTCGGCTATCAAAGCGGCAAAAAAAATACGCCTTATCGCTGGCGTAAATACCCTCAATAATGGCACAGTAGATGTACGTTTTTATACAGATTATGCCATGGGGCTACGTCTTGGTATTGTGGCAGGTGTAAATCCTTTAGATATTAAAAAATAAAACATTATGCAAAAATATATTTTAGCCATCTTCTTTTCGATTCCTTTATTTGTTACGGCACAACAAGAATTAGGCTTGCATTTTATGCGCCCTACTTATCAGTCTAACATTACAAATCCAGCGTTTTTCATGAAGCAAACTGTAGCGATTTGTATGCCTTCGCCCTATCTCAACTATGGAAATAGTGCTTTTTCACAAAGAAATGTGGTTTCCCAAGATTCTATTATTGACTTCAATGAAGCAGGAAGTAACGTAAAGGATTACAATTATTTGGCGGCAAGTGCTAATATTATGCCTTTGGCGGTAGGTGTTCGCATCAAAAACCTACAAATTGGACTTACTACAGGTTTTCGGGCTTTTACCTATTTGGGATATAATAAAAATATGTTCACTTTATTGACACAAGGAAATGCAGGGTTTATTGGACAAAAAGTAAATATAGCCCCTGATTTTCAGGTAAATACATTTGCAGAAGTAGGATTAAGTGCTGCCTATCGTTTCTTAGACGAGCGACTTTCGGTGGGTGTGCGAGCAAAATATCTATTGGGCATAGCCGATATTTCTACGTCAAAAGCAAACAAAGAAATGAGTGTTTATACAAATCCCGATATTTATCAGCTACAATTTACCACAAACTACCAAGTAAATTCGAGTTTGATGGGGGTAAATATAAATAATTTAGATTCTTTAGGCAATTTTTCACCGCAATTTTCAGGAAAAAACAATGGAATAGCCTTTGATTTAGGCGCAGAATTTAAAATAAATGACAAAATCTCTGTGGCAGCAAGTGTCATAGATTTGGGTGGAATCACCTGGCGAGACAATGCCCGTAGTTATACCTCAAAAGGAACTTATACCTACGAGGGCGTAGATGCCGCTGCTTTGGTTTTGCAAGATTCAAGCATTAGTTTCAATGCGATTTCTGACACTTTGCGCAAAGTATTTAATTTTCAAGGAGATACAGAAGGTGCTTACAAAACACCTTTACACTCCCAATTTTACCTAAGTGCAAGTTATCGTCCAATTTCGATTTTGACAGTTGGCGGCTTATTTTATGGGGAGTTTTTGTATGGAAAATTGCATCCTTCTGTGGCGGTAAGTGGAAATATAGCCCTCAAAAAATGGTTTTCAGTAGGCTTAGTTGCGGCGTATCGCAACAAACATCTCATGCCGCCAGGACTAAATTTCTCATTAGGTGGCGGTCCTGTACAAGTATTTTTTGCAACAGACAATATTGTAGGTACTTTTATGCCTTTAAAAACCAGAGACTATAATGTTAGGACAGGTTTTAACTGGCTATTGGGGTATAGCGACAAATAAAAAATAATCATGTCAATAAAAACGCATATAACTTGCACACTTTTATTACTTAGCTCCCTCTTGACGGCTCAAATGCAGACATTCGGTGGCAATGATACTGACAAGGGCTATGCGATGGATAGACTTTCTACGGGAGAAATTTATATTGCAGGAAGTGTAGAATCTTTGAATGGAGATGCCGCACAAAAGCATATAAATGACGATGCTTGGGTCATAAAATGTGATGCACAATTACAAATCATTTGGCAACAAAAATTAGGGGGCTTGGATATAGATGAAGCGTATGGGATTGCAGCTACCCCTGACTTGGGCTGTGTTATAGTAGGACTCACGCAATCAACGGATAGCCTTATGGCAACAAATCATGGAGATAAAGATGGTTTTATTGCCAAATATGATGCAAATGGGACACGAGAATGGCTAAAATTGGTGGGTGGCACAAATTATGAGGCTTTGTATAAAGTAAAAACCACAAATAATGGCGGCTATATTGCTGTGGGGCTGGCAAGTTCGCAAAATGGTGATGTACAAAGCACGAATGGACAATGGGATATATGGGTAGTGAAATTTTCTGCAACAGGTAATATTGAGTGGCAAAATACTTTGGGAGGAACAGATTTAGAAGTAG